>CAYGHZ010000025.1:4437-17165 GCA_964349635.1 uncultured Candidatus Marinamargulisbacteria bacterium | reverse complement strand
CTATTATTTCGCTCAAAATATTCAATATTAACAAAAAAATTGACGCTACTGCCCCCAACCGGAAGAACTAACACGCGCTTATCATCTACGAAATTCTTTTTCAAAAGGTGCTTAACGAGATAGTTATAAAATGTGATGTCATCTTGACCCTCGACGAAAACAATTTTTTCAAATTCGTCCCTCAGATTGTAGTGTGGCTTTATCCCCAGCTCGGTAATAATTTTGTGAACGAATTCATCTTTTTTTGTCTCGTCAACCACCTCATAGAATGACTGATCTCTCTTTGCGCAAAGAATAATAGATTTATTATCGGTGGACCCAGCAAAGATTGGAGAATGCGTTGTTACCACGATCTGATTCTCTTCCGACAATCGAAATAAAGCGTCAAGCAGATGTTGCTGGGCTGATGGGTGAAGAAATGTTTCCGGCTCTTCAATTAAATAAATAACATTTGAACCCTTGTTTTTTTCGGCTAGATAACGAAACCGTGCAACCATAAAAAGTCTACGATACCCCGCTCCTTTGTGAGACATAAGAATGGGCGAAGAATCCCCGGCGAATTTAAACTTAACATCGACCCCATCGATAGCCTTCTCCCAATTAATTTCGGGCGTTATAACAACCTCCTCAAGATCGGATGCATAGTCATTCATAAAAGCCTTAATGCTGTCAGCTTCCTTTTTCATTTCGACTTGAATGTCTCTTGCGATTACAGATAGTCGCTTTGTGTCATCAGATATTTCACCTTGAAAAAAACCTTTGATTTCGGAAACTGATTTAGTTTTAAACTTAGTATCCGCCTCTAAGCCATAATCAGAGACAAATAATTCTACTTCTGGCAACAAATCACTGATTTTGTACTTGTCTTCCAACCATGTTTTTTCTCGAACCTTTGACTCATTTTCGCAGTAGGTTTTTATGTGCTTTATTTTTTCTAATTTTGAATTTCTACCTTTGCCCGAAACGGGTATAACAATAGAATGTTTTTTTACAATGGCCTCCAGCTCTTCATCCGATTTCGAATATAGATCCTTAAAATCGTCTTCAAGATAGTCATTTATTAAGAAACGTATTTCCGAAAATTCTGCACATGCTTTTTTAGCGATTTTTTTAATCAAAATCGAATTATCAAAAACCAGATCGGTTAAGAACTCCTCCAATCCGTCTTCTTTTTTCATTTTTGACTTTAACTTGGCCGCCAAAGTTTCCCTTATATTTTCATCGAAAAATGAGGCCTCAAAAATAATTGGCTGACTTGGATCGTTAAAATCGGATTCAACTATTTTATTTGTTTTCGTGTCTAGAAAGGAGCCGATGGCATGGATAACAATGGATTTTCCCGAGTCATTTTTACCAACAATTGAAGAGAAATCTGATATTGGAACAGTTTGTTTAGTTCTAACTCCCCTAAAGTTTTCAATTGCGATTTGCCTAATTTTCATAATTCCCCTTCAATCATCATTCTCAACGCCTCAGTAACTTTGGTCCCTTCAAGCCACTTGGCTTAAGTGGTCTTTTCTTTTTTGCGAGGTTTCAAAAAATTATACGCCTATATGCTCAAGGCGCCCAACAATTCTGTCATTTTGAAACAAAACTTATCTATACAGAGACACGCATGATGCGAATGTCAATTTGAACAAACTCATAGGGAAGATACTTGAGGTTTTGACCCCACTTCAACCTTGCAAACTGCAATTTTGAATATTCTTCCGCCTCCCTCGTTTGACATCACATTTTGTGATCTCAAAACATCAGACTCCCGTCCCTCATTAACACGAAATTTAAGAAAAAATATTCCATGTATTGTTATGTAAAATAATATGGTTAATAATATGTATAAATGGGAATACCATGAGTGAAACGCAATTCGAATGGGACGACGGCAAAAATATTGAGAATCAAAAGAAGCATGGAATTTCATTTGAAGAGGCTCAATACGCTTTTTTTGACTATCACAGGGTCATCGCCGAAGACGTCGCGCATAGTCAGCAAGAAAAACGGTTTTATTGTTTTGGACAACTAGGAGATGCCACTGTCACAGTTCGGTTCACGTATCGTCATGAAAAAATCAGAATCATTGGCGCCGGATATTGGCGCAAAGGAAGGGAAATATATGAAAAAGAAAACAACCTACACGGATGAACCAATGGAAATAGGCGCTGTTATAGAAGATTTTTTGCCCGCGCCTAAATATCTTGTTCCCAAAGAAGAGGTTATAAAAGTTACGCTTGCTTTAAGCAAATCCAGCATTACCTTCTTCAAGAAACAAGCTAAAGAACATCACACGAAATATCAAAAAATGATTCGCAGCGTGGTCGATGGGTATGCGTATAGATATTCAAAGAAGAAGGCGGCGTAATCTTGACTTCCCCCCGGTAGGCCATACTTAGGCTCCGCTCAGCCTTGGAGGTTTAATATTCCTAGAAATGGGAATATAATACGGTACTTAAATGCGATATATATTAAGAACTATTTACAGAACTAAAATGAGAACATATTATAGAACATAAAATCCTTTCTAAAAGGAGAGCAGATATGGCCCAAGCGCAACCGAGTCGACCTTTTGCAAATTTGAACCTAAAAGTTATTGATAGGGATTATATCGAGCCCAAAAAGATGGCTATTTTTCTTGGGATTTCCAAAGAGGAATTGGCCAAAATACTTCATAAAACCGCAAGAGCAGTTGATAGCAACCCCGAAGCTAAAGATACTCAAGAAAAGCTTCGAAAACTCATGTATTTGACCCATTTAATGAAAAAATACATCCAGGAAAGCTATATAAAGATTTGGCTACAGACTTTAAACGAAGATTTTGGGCATCGAACCCCTTTGAGTGTGCTTGAAGAGACATCTGGCGATGAAGATCCTATCAATTCATTAATTCATTATATTGAGGACTATTCAAAGGGAGCCCCTTCGTAAGGTCAGATGGTTAAAGATTTTTCAGAAAAATTAAAACAAGCTCCTACTGTCGCCATCGATACGCACTTTTTTCGCAGTATCGAAAGGACGCATGAAAACGACCTGCTAAAAGCAACCTATTCCCACGACCAAGGCGGCAGATACAATCGACCTTCTTCGTTTGGCGCAATATATCTTGCGGATTCAGCTGAGAATTCGATTAGAGAAACGATAAGACCTGGCTTTCAGATCGTCCCCCGAATTTTGGCGACGATCAATGTAAAGCTTGTATCCGTTATCGACCTTGAATCAAAAGGCGTTTTGGAGCTTCTTCAAATAGAATCAAATCGGCTATTTGAATCTTGGAGGGCCAACCCGCAAGCTTATACGCATAAGCTGGGAGGGGCAATCTATGATTCGGAACGGTTTGAAGGTATTCGATACCCTTCTGAAAAAGTGCGGAACCCTCAAGCGTATAATTTAGCTGTTTTTCCCGCCCGACTAAAAAAAGGATCATTTCTAGAGCTTCATGACCCTTCGGGCACTTTGACCCAAAGAATTTCTGGCAAATAATCCAGGAACTACCTTAAGCCACCATTAAGACACCATACGAAGTACCAGAAGATGATTCGCAGCGTAGTCGATGGATATGCGCATCGGTATTCGAAGAAGGCCGCCTAAAATCACTCGATATTCTGAAACGCATAAAAAATTCTCATGATACGCGCCGTTTCTTTCAGGCTCTCGTCATTGCTGCGCTCAAATTTAACGATACGTCTGAAAGCTTCATTCCTATCGATACCGCTGGAATCCGGATTGAATTTTGCAACAGGAGGTGGAGTGGACACAGGACTAATCACCGGTAATTTCTTGGGAGAAGCTGAAGGCGCCTGAGGTACCAAAGGCGATGGTGTAGGCGTCTGGCTCACTTTTTTTTCTCTGGATACAGCGCCTGTCCCACCCGCTGTGGGAGATTTTTTTTGCGATCGTCCACGCAGGGATTGAGCAAAACTTCTAATTGCGTTATTCATAGTGAGTTATCGAAGAATGCAACTAAAAATTTTCCCTAAGTTTTGCAAGCACTACCAAATAAACGGTATAAGCCGCTTGGTCTTTTTAATATACGCCTCATAAGAAGCGCCAAATTTCTTGGCCAGCTCCTTTTCTTCTCTGGGAATACGAATCATAAGAAAGACCGGCAGCACGCAAGCCACCAAAAACCCCAAAATCCAAAGTTGCGACACAAGAAAAAGCGAACCGAACCCCATAAAACCCGTGAAATAAAGGGGATGTCGAATAAATCGATACGGGCCTTTCGTCACCAGATGCGCTTCCTTGCGCGCAAATGCGCTGGGAGAAATGTTTTTACCCAAACTCGATAACACCCAATATTCCAACGGAAACACACCGATGCCGATGGCAACGCCAACCCAACGAAGCCAGGAGGGAAGCGAAATAAAGGCCCAAGCGTTGGTTTTGGGCATAAAAATGTAGGTTCCGAACAACGCTAAAAGACCCAGCAAGAAAACAAGCCGAAAAAATGTGAGTATTCGTGAGCCTTCCACTTTCTTTTGGCTTTTAACATCGGCTTTGGTAGCCCTGGCCCGGAAGACGCTGGTCATCGTAAAGCCATAGACCAACGCAACGGCGACAAATAGGCGGAAAAAGAGATCTTGAGTCATTGGGGAATTACCTTCCAAAGTTCATTATAGTACCCAAAAACTTGGAGACACAAAAAAAGTAGCGTAAATTTAGACAAGGAGGAAAAAAAATGAATATTTTCTTTTGGGCTCTTCAAATTCTTCTAGCGCTTCATACCGCCGCCGGCGCGATATGGAAGTTTTCCAATTCCGAGCGAGCAGTACCTTCCTTAAAAGCTATTCCGCATAGCGTTTGGAAGTCCCTGATCGTCGTTGAGATCCTTTGCGCCTTGGCCCTTGTCCTTCCTGCCATTAGCACTCCCCTAGCCATCCTGGCCCCTATCGCCGCGATTTGTATTGCTGCCGAAATGCTCTACTTTTGTCGGGTGCATCTTAAATCCCGTCCAAGGAAAAACAGCCCGATGACCTACTGGCTTGTCGTGGCCGCGATATGCGCGTTTATCGCCTACGGCCGATTTGTGTTAATGCCTTTTTAAACTATGGCCAACACAGACGCACTACTCAAAACGCTAAAAACCCGTTTCGAAAAACACATGAACCGCCACAAAGGTCTTGAATGGGCTAAAATCCAAGCAAAGCTGGAAGCCAATCCTAAAAAACTGTGGTCGCTCGGTGAAATGGAATTAACCGGCGGCGAACCCGATGTGGTTGAGCACGATAAAAAAACGGGCCACTACATTTTTTATGATTGTTCAGCCGAAAGCCCTAGCGGACGAAGAAGTGTGTGTTACGACCGCAAAGCGCTCGACTCAAGGAAAGAACACAAACCAAAAAACAACGCGCTCGATATGGCCGCCGCCATGGGCATCGACCTTTTAACGGAAGAACAGTATCGAGAACTGCAAAAACTAGGAAATTTCGACACCAAAACATCGAGCTGGATCGTCACGCCCTCCGACATCAGAAAACTCGGCGGCGCCCTCTTCGTCGATTTCCGTTACGACACCGTTTTTGTGTATCACAACGGCGCGGAATCGTATTATGCGGCTAGGGGGTTTCGGGGGATGTTGAGCATTTGAGATGGTTATTTTAACTCAACCGCATCCAAAAACTGAAGAATCCGCAATGTACGCTCTCACAAAACCGCTGACCTGACTGTCACCGTTTGTGAGTAGATTAATATCCCTAATCCCATCCAAAACAGTCACAATATCCTCGAGATCAGGACTTCCTAAGTAATCGTTTTTACCTCGGTCAAAGAACGCTTCGAATTTTGTGGCAATAAAAAATACGAGTGGGAGAATATAAATGATAGGAGCATCTTTTCCAGGAAGCTGAAATGGCTTCTTTTCAGAAAAACCTTTCGCAAACCATTTATTTGAAAATCCCAGAATTTTTTCATCGGACGGCATGATATCGACTACTATGGAATCATAGATCCATCGGCATATAGGCGCTGGTATAGATAACGACTGCTTAAACCCAATTCCACGAAGCTGTTTTTCTAAAGCATAATACTGTGTCCGAGAGTAAACTTGGACAACGCAATCGATATCTTCAGTAGGCCTCAATTCCCTGATCGATGGATTCTCAATATAAAACCCAACTGCCGACCCACCAACATAAACAACATCCTGATTTAGCCCTGCCAAAGCGTTAGCCACCCTAGAAATTCTTTCCGTTATTATTTCGAAGCTATTCATTTCCGATTTAGCAACCGGTTTAGCTCTTTTGTGGCCATTGCTAGCTCTCGCGACCTGCCAATACGGAACACGTCTATTACGGCCAGCAAGCCATGTAGCTGTTCATCTCCGTCGGCGGCAAACGGAACAAAATGATAAAGTGGTTTTAGAGTCGTTCCTCGATCCGTTCCGTTGGCGTAAGGCCAGACAATGGCTTCGCTCGAAACCAGCTTTTCTTTAAAGACTCCATAGCTATGCGCCGTGAGCATTCCACGACCCGCAGGACCAAGCTCTGCAGGGAATACATATTTTATTCCGCAGACAATAAACTCTATGAGCGCTTCAAGAGCCGGCTTCCTATCGTATTCATTCAATAGGTGACACGTAATCAAACGCTTAACCGAGCTATGAACCTGAGACGGACTTATACCCAAGGAAACAGCAATTTCAAGGATAGTCCACGAGTCCTTACTAAGGGTAAATATTTTTAGAACAACCAGAATATCCTGAGGCTTCAACATATTCTATATTCTAGATTCTAGAAAATAGAATGTCAAAACCCTCCCTCAGGAACCTCTAACGTCATCCTTCCCAATCGCCCCGCCCGGAAATCATTGATAAACATACTGTAAACGCGATCCAAATCAATTTGGTTTCCCGACATAAAGCAGCCTTTTCGTTTCCCAATCGCCTCAAAGATAGCGAGTGCATTTTCGAACGGGCCCTCGATCTTAAATGCAGAGGTCACCGCGTTGGGATAATGGGCCGTGAAATAATCGCATAAGAAAAAAGCAATTTCCTCTGCATCATAGTTTTCGTTTTGGATACAATTAATGGCGGCCAGTTTTCGGGCAATATCTTGATTTTCAAATTTAGGCCAAAGAATTCCGGGCGTATCGAGCAAGACCGCTTTTTCCCCCAATTTTTGCCAGACCTGCTTTTGGGTAACACCGGGCTTGTCCGCCACCTTCGTTAATTTTTTTCCCACCAGGTGGTTAATCAATGTAGATTTTCCCACGTTTGGAATCCCAAACACTACCGCTCGAATCAATTTAAGATCTTTATTTTTTCGCTTATATAATTGCGTGATCGCGCTGTAGATTTTTTTTGCGTCTTTTCCATTTAATGCATTCACAGGCAATGCAACAGACTCGCCCGACTCAAAATGCGACACCCATAGATTCACTAATTTGGGGTCGCACAGATCGGCCTTATTTAAAATAATGAGACGCAATTTCCCTGGAAGAAGCTCCGCCAACACCGGGTTTCGACTTGCTCCCGGAGCACGCGCATCCAACACTTCCACCACCACATCGATTCCCGACGATTTTTCTTTTATTTCACGAATGGCCTTCGCCATGTGACCCGGAAACCACTGAATCGTCATACACTCAGAGTCTAGTTCCTTGGCAAGTGCGGGTAAAGCCATTTATTATTTAATAAGTAGCTATGGGACGAATATTTGAAGTAAGAAAAAATAAGATGTTTTCCCGGTACGCCAAAATGGCGCGCACCTTTACCAAGATCGGGAAGGAAATCGCAGTTGCCGTCAAAGCATCAGGACCGGACCCCAAAGGAAACCCCAAACTTCGGATGGTGTTGGCAAAAGCCCGCGCCCTGAATGTGCCAAAGTCCAATTTGGATGCCGCCATCAAGCGCGCCATTAGCAAGGAAGACGGCGATCTTCAAGAAATTGTGTACGAAGCAAAAGGCCCCCATGGCATCGGCATGATGATCGAAGCCGCCACCAACAATCCCATCCGCACCGTCGCCAATATCCGCAGCTATTTCAATAAATGTGGCGGGGCTTTGGGCGCTCCGGGCTCAATGGCATTTCTTTTCGAACACAAAGGCCAATACAAAATCGCAATTCCGGCGGGAGATTTAGACACCTTCGAATTCGAGATGATTGATTTCGGCGCCGAGGAATTCAACAAAGAGGACGAGGCTCTCTACATCAGCACGTCATTTGAAGATTACGGTAAAATGCAAAAGGCTCTCGAAGACAAAGGCTGCACGATCCTACACGCCGAACTCACCCGCGAACCCCTCAATCCCGTCGAACTCCCCGCCGACCACGAAGCCGAGGTCAACAAACTGGTCGACATGCTCGAAGACGATGAGGATGTAACGTCGGTGTTTACAACGTTGGCTTAAGTTTTAATTTAACCGAAACTATCTTTTTGCCAACGTTTCTTCAATTTTATTCAATAGTGGACCCAATACTTTAGCGGTGTTGTTAGAGACGTCTGACCCAGATTTGGTTAACTTTGATTGGGCATCTCTTAACGTGGATAAAACAGCCTGCATTCTCGGCATAAGCAGCCCCTGTGCAGAATTATCTTCTTTTTGATTCATTCCTATTTGGGGAAAAAGTTCCTGGATTCGTTTAACCGCTCCCAATATGTCCACAGCGGCAACATACTCTCCGGCACTTCGCATAACCAAACTCGGCCTATTTTCCAAACGACTCAGAACACGGCTCAACTTGTCGGAAGGCAATTGTTTTTTTTGAAGTTGGATCTTCATTTCCTTTGATATACCAGCGGTATCATTAAATCCTCTGCTGCTTGGAGGCTGAGCTGCCGGATGCGCCTTCGAGGCCTGTTTGATTCGAAGATCTAACGTGAAAGCTGATGATTTTTCATCCAAATTTTTTGCAGAACCTTGCGCCAATTTCAACAATTCCGCCAAATTAGTTTTTGTTTCGAGGTCTAATTCTCTACGGTCTTTAACGGCCGTTGCCAACAAATCGATCGTACTCGACGCTAAAGGCCAAACATTAACACCCGCCCCCCGGGCATGCTGCATGCCGATCTGCCACGATTCCCGGTTAAAGTTTGCAAACCCAACGTTACTTATTCGCGCCATCGTTAGCCTTCCTTTCCAAAATTGCCATCAGCCGGATCATGGCTATGGCTAGGTCTTTTTTTTGGTTTTCTTTTAAAGATCCAAACATCACATTGAATTGCTTTTCCATCGTCAAGAATTTATCCACATGGAATTCTCGCAAAGAAAGGCAAAATGTTGTATTGATGAAATGTGGTGATTTAGCTCCTACCAGCCATTGAGACCTTTCGCTTGGTTTTACGATACGTTTATTGGGTCCCGGATTTTAGAAATTCTTAAACGGATTTTCTGTCGTAATGCTGAGGTCTGGCAGTTGGAAATAGAGAGTGCCATTCATTGAATATACATTAGGGATACCTTTACGAAGATTTTCTTTTTGCGCTTCCTCAACAGCTAAATCGCCAAGTCTCATCATTTCTGCACGCTCAAGTTCTATTTCGTTGGGATTCATTGTAATCTCCTAATGCATTCCATAAAGTTCTAAAATAGTTCCAGCAATCTCACTGTCTTCTAAGACCATATTTTCATTGCGAAACTTAGAAAACAAGTCAGCGCTAACAACAAGATATTTTACATTACCATAAGCGACTTGTTCGAAGCGATTTCTTGAATTGTTGAGCAAAAACCACCAGTCGCATAATTTTCGGTATGTATTCCAGAATCTTTCCTTGCTCTGACTAAAACGCAATCGAATTTTTTCCTCAGGAATATCATGGCCCCCTCCCCTAACTCGAATTTGAACCCTAACCATATGTTCTTCTAGAGTATCTAAGTAAAGAAAAATGATGTGAATCTCAAATCCCATCAACTTTGCCTTTTTTATTTCATTTCCGAGGGTTTTTCCCGACAGGGTTGATTCAATTGCAAAGGATCGACCTTCTTCAAGGCGAGCATTGAATTCATCAAAAAATTGCCGTCCAGCCTTAAAATCTGACTTTACTACCTTGGCAATCTCATCTGCGTTGATAAAGGGAATACTTCGACTAAGAGCAAAGTTCTTCGCATAGGTTGTTTTTCCGCTTCCATTTGCCCCGGCAACAATATAAAGAATTGGCTTGGTATCCACCCAAGTATTTTAGCATTTCTCCCTTGCGTAAAGGAGGTGGGAATTCGCCTCTATCCTAAGGCTTTTTCCAAAACAAGAGCTATTAAACGTCTGGAGAAAGGAGGGTTGGACGAAAAATCTGTATTGGCTGGCCACAGTGGACGATGTTAGAACCTTTTACGGTCAGAATACCATTTTCTTCCCCATTTTCCAGAAAGTAGAATTAAAAGCAGCCTAACCCTACTGCCAATAGGGATTGTACTTTTCAGTCAATAAAATCCGAAACTGATTCATCTCATCAATACTGAGTCGAATGTCCTGAATTTGGCGAATTTGGTAGCTATTTTTATTTGTTGGGAAAATCCAAACTTTCCAGAATTGCATTTTTTTTCGGGCAATCACTATGGTTAGCCAGTATCCACCAAAATCGCCTTCTTTTTCCTCAAGAACAATAAATTTTTCGCAGAAGTTAGGCAAATACACTTTCAATTTAGTAATATCGCCTTCATTTTTTTGAGAGACTTGATTGCGAGAATAGCTATCAAAAGCCGCACGAAGCGCCTTAGAAGCAACATCAATTTTATTCTCAGGCAATTCCAAAGATATTTTTTGGGTTGCCCAAATCGGTGAAACAAGCCCGATAATCAAAATCCCGAGAATTATCGATTTCATTTCTTCGCGATAAATATTCGACGAAACATCTTTGTAATCCAATGGCCATCCTCAGACTGAGGTACTCGTAATTTCGATGGCTCATCATCTTTTCGTTTTTTATTGGCCTGCGATTTTTCTGAAAATTCATTTTCATATTCGAGAACCTTTTCCACATACTCCCGAATTTCCGCAGACTTGCTCTTGGAAACGCCCGTGTCATCAATAAATCCTTTTACGACATCCCATTTCAAAGAGTTCGCATTAGCCTTTTTTGCTTCTCGCTGCGCCAGAGCAATTGTTCCTTCCCCCCCATTATATGAAGCTATAGAGAATTTTTTTCTTTCGTTCCCATCTTTAATGGGGATAGTTCTAAGCCCCAATCCTAGATTGCTTGCTTTTTTAAATAAATTGTCCAGCGTCTTCAAATATTTGGCCGCAGCTTCGGCAGAGTCATCCACATCAAACCGTTGATCATTTTTTTCCGAAACCGTAAGCCCCAATCTCTTGGCAGTTTTCTTCTCAATTTGGAAATCTCCGGCAGCACCTTCCATTCCGCGCTTTCTTTTATTTAGACCAAAGCTGCTCTCTTTCCCGTAAATTGCTTCCAAGGTATGAACCGTCAAGGAATCATCAGAGGTAAAATGTTTTGACGCCTTCTCTAAAGCCTTTATTTGATGGGCGCTTGATTTCTCTATCCAACTATCAACATCTGATTTTCTATTGGTTTTTTCAGTCATATTTCCCACCGTAATAAATTTTTAAATTTCCTCTATCCTCCGAATTATCTCATTAAAATGGGAGGAGTGAATAATTTGGCCTTCTGCAAATTTACCAAATGACCATTTCGGCAATGTTTTCCCAAGATGCTGATATATTTGCTCAACGTAGCTCAGCAATAAGTTGAAATCGTTGGCCCTAATAATTGTCCGAGGACGAAAATTAAGAGTGGAATGGATGGCTAATCCATGAATTTTTGCTTTAGAAATGACTTTATCTACTAAATCATTCATCATTTTGGAAGTAAGAATCTGCCCAGGCTCGACATTGGGCAGTCTTTGAATTCTATAAACAGCGCCGGGGCCTATTTTCCCTTCCCTTTTTAAAATAGACATTTCTACCAAGCTCCGCAGTTCATAGGTTGCTGTCGCCTTAGAGACCGAAAATAATTTTTGGTATTGGGAATTTGAAACAGATGCATTTTCTTTCAGAAACACAATAATTTCACGCTGCCTGTCGTTAATGTCCATTTTTTTGAGAACATCGCTAGACAATGACTCCTGGAAAATTGTTACAGACAGCCCTCCGAATTCCTCCTTAAAAAGCGGCTCAGGTAATCCTGCCTTCTCGCATGCCTTAAATATCTTTTGAGTTCCCGTTCCCCAAGTTTCAACAAGACCGGCTTTAAAGAAAATATCGGCCAAAAGGTCGTTCCGCGGCTTAGAGGGATGTGTTTCTTTTAGATCGGTAATTTTTAAAGATTCCGGCAAGCCGCCCGCATTCCAAAAAACGATCCTATCCGGAAAAATTTTTATCTGCGTATGATCGCCAACATAGTCACGATGGATGACGGCATTTGTAATAACTTCCCTAATTGCTTCTTGCGGAATCTCAAGGGTCTCTGTGCGATAGAGGTCCTTAATTTCCACTTTCGAGATCACGTACTTAGTCCGAAGCAATTCATTAGCAATTTCAACCTGTTCGAATAAATTGCCTTCGATGGTATCTGAACTCAATAAGGTACCGTCTTTATCAAATTTGCCTATCCGAAGATAGGCGTTTGTGAAAAATCGTCTTGGGTTAGTGCCGAAAAGAAGAAGAGCGGCCCGTTTAAATTTTCTGTTGGCGACAAGGTTAAGCTTTTCAAGCAGCGCCAAATCTGAAATATCACTTTCGGCGATAGGAAGGCGCTCTTTTGCCTTTACCTTGAAATACTGAATTTTTTTTGAACTTAGGTCTTCCTCCGTCGAGTTTTCAACCGTATATTCATCCCAATTG
>CAYGHZ010000025.1:0-4427 GCA_964349635.1 uncultured Candidatus Marinamargulisbacteria bacterium | reverse complement strand
GCCAGATTTTGCGATAAGAAATTTGGCCAGGTCTTTTCCTTTAAGAGATTGGGTGGTGCTTCCGGTTCTAATAAAAAAGTAACCGCTATACGAAATAGCGACTTCCGACCGTTCGATTTCAACGATCACAATTTCCTGTTGCTCGTAGACCCTAGGGAAAATACCGCATTTAGAAATGATTTTATTGGGGATGTCTTCAAGGAGCTTTTTTATATTTAACTTACCAATTGGATTCGAGCGGTCATCAACCCCGACAATAAGCTTTCCGCCTTGGCTATTGGCAAATGCGCAAACGGTCGCTAGACAAGAATCATCTTGCCACCTAGCTTTCAATTCCAGCGTATCCGATTCTAAAAAAGGCATATTGGCTAGTCTATCAGCCAATTATTATCCAATCAACATCCAATTTATCCAATTAATTTGGCTGGGGCGGATGGATTCGAACCACCGAATGGCGGGACCAAAACCCGCTGCCTTGCCACTTGGCTACGCCCCAATGAGAAGAAATTCGATTATATAGGAGTTTTGCTAAGCTGGTCTAGAAGCTCCGTGATTTTTGTTTTCAGGGGCTTACTATGCCCATACTTCAACGCCAATTGAAGCTGATGCCGGCCCAGATGCATACTCCCGCCCAACAAATACGCCAATCCTAAATTAAACAGCACCATCTCGTTTTGCCCTTCTAAAAACTTAAGCTTTTCCAATTCGCGCGTCGCGGCAGGCACATTGTGCTGGTGCATATAGATATCCGCCAAATGCCGGTGCGCATCAGCATGCTGCGGCGTTTTCTCCAAAACCTTATTAAATTCTTTTAACGCCAAGTCAATTTGACCTCGCGATTTATAAAACATCCCCATATGCAAAAGCGCCTCGGTATTGTCGGGATTATATTTTAGGGTCTCTTCGCACTCCAAAATATCCAGCGGCACGTCCGGCACAGGATAATTCAGCGCCTTTCCCCGCAGCGGGGCGAACTCGCTTGGCAACTTTGGGTAAGAAATCGTGACGATATCCAAGGCAAAATCGCGCAACTTCTCTTTGCAGGTGGGACACAGTACCCGCTGCTCGGTAATCTCTTTAAAACAATGGAGACAATAAAGAAGCGCCGGCTTACTCACCTATTTTTTTAAGTAAATGCGCCGCCGCCAATTGCTCGGCCTCTTTTTTGGACGGCCCGTCTCCAAACGCCGTCACCGTCCGCCCCTCAATCATGACAGACGCTTCAATATGAAACTGTTTTTTATGATCCGGCCCTTCTTCTTTAAAAACGCGATAGGTGGGCAAATCGATTTTCTTTTTTTGCGATAGCTCCTGCAACTCCGATTTCGCATCCACCCATTCTTCGCCAAATTTCTCTATATAAGGCACCAAAAAATCCGTCGCTTCCTGCAAGCCCTTATCCAAATAAATAGCGCCCAAGATCGCCTCAAACGCATTCGCCAAATTAGAGATCCGCGCCGGTCCGCCGGAATTTTTCTCACCAAACGAAAACAAGATCCGCTCGCCCAAATTCAAACTCTGCGCAAACCCGGCTAATGTTTTGTCGGAAACAATTTGAGCGCGAAGTTTGGTTAATCGGCCTTCGTCATAATCGCCAAACCGGTCAAAAAGATATTGGGAGACTATTAATTTAAGGACGGCGTCACCCAAAAATTCCAAACGTTCGTTGTCTTCAACGCCCGGCTGCTTGCTGTGGCGCGCAAACGAGCTGTGCGTCAGCGCAACTTTTAATAAGTCTTTATTATTGAAATCGTCCAAGAAAGACACGAACGCCCTTTAAAATTCCGATATACAGTAAGCCCATCGCGATACCAATTCCAAAACCCAATAACGTGCGATACAACGAGACCAACAACGGCGTATGCATATGGCAAAACGAATTCACGACCGACACCAACGCCACTGTACCCAAACTGGTATAGAACCACTGCCAATGTCGCAACCGTTCGCTGTGGCCGTAATAGAACGCACACAGCAGCAACGGATACCCGATCAAAAATTCCTTCGTCCTTGGGCGTACCGACAGCCAAAGTTCCAAAAGTGCGCGCATGCGGCCTTCGGCCAAGGGGATATGCACGACCAAATAGTTGCCGCTACGCAGGATATACACCAACACCACCAACAAACACAGTACAACCGCCACCAACGACGAGGTCCGCACCGGCGAATAAAATAGGCGTTTCAAAACATATACGGTCGACGTCATCCGATGCGGCCGGAGGAAGAAATACATCCCCACCAATATCACGGGAATAATAAACGACATCTTCACGCCAAAAAACTGTCTTACCGCGAATAAATAGTCCGTATCGGACAAAAATCCCACAATTAATAATGCGCCACCCAAACTAATCGCCAACGCTTTAACCAGGCAGACCAGCACAAACCCCATTTTGCTTTTCCAATTGCGATTCTCCAACGCTTCCGGTTTCGGGAATTGCGAAATGATCGCCAACGCCGGCGCCGCAATTGCCACCATCAACGCCATCAGGCGATTCCAAACGCTGGAAAGTCCAAAAATCTCGGCCGCATAAAAAAGAACAATCGCCGCCACCGTCACACCAATAATCTGCCGCAAACGGATCGGAAAATAAAAATTGAGCAAAACGAAACACACGGCAATCGCGCCCAAAGACAAGAAAAACAACTCCCAATTTTGCGCTGGAGAATACTGCTGAATTGGGATTTCGGAAATCGGCCCCACCATAAACCCATTGGCCCGCAAGTGCTGATACAGGTCGTTAAAATAGGCCAAATTGTAATCCACGATATTGGTTTCTCGATAGTCTTTAAATAACGGGTGAACAAACAAGATTTTAATGCCGCGTTCTTTGGCGGCGCGAATATAGCGATGCGTCGCTTCGGTGCGGGTCAAGCGAATCGTATCCGCCTCGGGGATGCTATGCACTCTCACAATTTTCGTTTGACGATCCGCCGATAGTTCGCGCACCCCAAATTGCGGAGTAAATTCCAATACCCCTAAATTAAAATTACCGGCCTCCATTTTTTCTCGCGCCAACCTGATTTCCGTCGGATAGCCAAGGACGCTGTCTCCTTCAAAAATCACGGTTGAAACGCCGGACAGGCTCGCCAAATTCTGAAATTTGATTCTCACCATGTTTTCCGACAACCGGTTGCTATTTTTGGGACGCGCAATCACGTGCAATCCCACCGCCTGAATCATTTCCACTTCGCCTGGGGATATACCTAAGCCAACCTCCAATAGGTCTTCCTGTTCATCAATCACTTCCAAAATATTCCAACGATCGATTTCACGGACTTTTTCATAGCCAAATTCGGTACGCATAAAATCGCGAATGCGTTCGTACTCTTGGGCTTGTTCCACAATCACATAAAAGAACCCGGCCTTAGGCTGACTATCCGTCCCGTAAAGTTGGTTTAAGATAAATCGGCTAATGTTTCCGATTCGGTTCATATTCACCACATCCGAACCTTTTAGCAACGTCACGCGACCGGAATCGACAAAATCTTGTAGCGTATCTTCTTCTACGGATATGGACGTGATGTGTCCTTCGTCTTTGAGCCGTTTCAAAACGGTTTGTTTATCAAATCCGCCCAATTGCGCCAGTCGATTCACTTCCCGATTTGATAGCGTCACCTCGACGGTTGTATTGATGCTTTCAAACATCAACCGCTGCCAGCCAATTTTAACGCCAACAATCAAAGCCAAAATGATGGCTCCACCCAAAATTACTTTAATTTTTCCGATTTTATTGATCCAGTCCATAGTTACTTCCTGTTATGTAGTTGCGCTTCAATAAATAGATCCAGATCGCCGTCCATCACTTTTCCCACGTCCGAGGTTTCGACGTCTGTTCTCAAATCTTTAACCAATTTATACGGATGAAACACATAGGAGCGAATTTGGTTTCCCCACCCGATATCCGTTAAATCGCCCCGAATTTCATTAATTTTTTCTTTATGCTGTTGCTCCATCAACGTCAGAAGACGAGAACACAACATTTTCATTGCCGTTTCTTTATTGGCCCCTTGAGAGCGGCCATTTTGACATTGTACTACAATGCCGGTCGGAAGGTGGGTAATCCGAACCGCCGAATCTGTTTTATTGATATGTTGTCCGCCCGCGCCCGACGAGCGATACGTATCCACGCGCAAATCTTTCGGATTAATCTCCACTTCGGACGCCAGAGCCGTGAGTTCCGGCACCACATCCACCGCCGCGAACGACGTTTGCCGTTTGTCATTGGCATTAAAGGGCGACAGGCGCACCAACCTGTGGACGCCGATTTCATTTTTCAAATAGCCATACGCCAAATTTCCGGATACGAGCAGTGTGGCGGATTTGATTCCCGCCTCTTCGCCAAACGCCTGATCGACAATCTCGTAGCGAAATCCTTTTTTCTCGAACCAACGCATATACATTCGCAACAACATCTGCGCCCAAT
>CAYGHZ010000024.1:0-17268 GCA_964349635.1 uncultured Candidatus Marinamargulisbacteria bacterium | reverse complement strand
TTGATTCATATTCTCCATTCGTAAAGGAGCGCCAAAGTGATTTCATTTCGGCACAGTTCATTTTCTAACGCCTTAGATCTTATAATGGCCTCCTACTCAACCACTCTATCGACAAAAAAATCTACAACCTGCAAGAGTTTATTGGTTACTAACCAATGGGTTAAACTCGTAGAATCCACACTTGGTGGATTCTACGGGCTTGGAGACATTGTCAGAAATGCAACTGAGAAACTAAAAGCTGAAGGGACATTAGATAAAGATGTTTGGATTCAACTAATTCAGACCATATTTAAGAGTGACCCGATACGCGGCCCGAATCGGCGTGTCGGATCAGGATCGCGTCATTCAAGAGTATCTTAGGCTGCAAGTTGGCGATAACTTGGATGAGCTTTTCCGCCCACTCGGGGTTTTTCCAACGGATTTGATGCTGAACTACCTATTCCGCGACCCGAACGCGGGGCAATGTTGCGTGGTTATGTGATTACCGAAAGAGATCCGAATGCGTACCGGTTCGAGTAAATATAACTTTGTTTTCTTCGTCTACGAGTTTGTAGATTAATAGCCAATCGGGTTCAATATGCAGGTCGCGATGCCCGTCCCAATCGCCGATCAGGGAATGATCTCTGTATATTTTTTCGAGGGGTAACCTCTGAACGATTTTCTCTATCACCCGTTCTAATTTTTGGAGGTTCTTCCCGCGTTTTTTTGCAGTTCTCATATCTTTCTTAAACCGTGTCGAATATTCGATGGACCGCATCAATCTCAATCAAATTCTTGAAATAAGTCTCGGACGCTTTTGGCTTTCAAAGTTTTCCCCTTTTTAACATCTTCCAGCGCTTGACGAGTTTTGGCGCTGGGAATTTTAACTTCGAACGGAAGGCCGTGGTGCAGACAGATCTGGCTGTAGAAAAGCCGAATAGCTTCTGCCGTGGTAAGACCTACCTTGTGAATAATTATCTCGGCTTCTTCTTTGAGATCGGGATCAATTCGAGCATTGATAACAGCGGTCTTATGCATTTTTTATCTCCATTTCGAGCAGAAAAATATGTATAACATACGTTATACACCCTATCAATGCCCGAAATTGGGTTAACATAAACATATCCTCTATTCTTTCCGAGTCCCAATATTCGGCTCATGCGAATACACAGGCCGCACCGCCTTATAAGACCCTTTTTCGCCCGAAGCCAGCTTGTCTTTAGCCCACAACGCCAACCGCAAGCCGCTCACCTGCGACGAAGCGTCCAAAACCGTAATCGGCCCGCGAATCCGACCGAGCATGGTGTGCATCCGCTCAGTTGTCCAAGAAAAATCCTCCGAGAGGCGCTTGATTTGGCCGTTGGAACACGCAAAAAGGGCGGCATTAGCTTCCCCTTTGCGTGCAGGGAGCGTGGGCAGATACAAGCCCCGGATATGGCGTACTCCCAACATCATCGCCTCTAATGTCGAGATGGGATAGATCGGAATGTTGAGAACCTGCGCCAGTGTTTTGGCGACCGTAATGCCGATGCGAATACCGGTGTAGGAGCCGGGGCCGTGCGTGACGCCGATAGCGGTGACTTGCTTCGAGTTGAGATTGATTTTTCCTGCCACGGCGTCGATTTCGTCAATCAAATTTTCATTAAACGCAATCGACGGAGACACGCTCACTTCAATCGATCGGTTGTCGGGGGTTATGATGCCTATGGAATAGGGGTCGGACGCCAAATGAATGCCTAATATCATCGTAGGGAATCGTACCATGTTATAAAGTGGTACCAGAAAATGTAAAATAAATAGATAAAGTCATTGAAGAAAATATTAATTTAATGAATTAGGAAGGCTTTTTAATTATGCGAATCATCTATAACTTATTCTCAAGTTCAAGACCCAATCCGAGGGTTGTTCAAGCGACCCCTAGTCTGGCGGTTAAACAGCCCTCGCCTCCGGTAGTTTCGGTTGTCGTGACCCACAAGGTTGTAGCGCCCCCACCACCGGTTAACGTTGTCGACACTTCAATGTGGGATGTTACAAAAAATGTGTTCAGGGCACCCGAAGAAACCGAAGTGGTGAAGCTATGGGAGCCAAGGCCCATCAAGCCGGTTCTATTTCCCCCCGACGTGACCAAGCTTTGGTTTTTTGACTTACTTCCGGACCAAATTGTTGCGATTCATGGTGCCGCGCGAAATTTTTGACGTTCTGGTCATTGGCGGCGGGCCGGCGGGCGCTACGGCGGCGCTGCAATTGGCCAAACACGGCTACCGGGTCGCCGTGGTGGACAAGCGCGTATTTCCGCGCGACAAAGTTTGCGGCGACGGCCTTATAGCCGACTCGATTCATTATCTAAAACGCAACCACCTTTTCGATCGGGTGCGGCCCGAAGCGCACGAAATCACGACCGTTTCGATTTTTAGCCCGTCACGCGCGCAGATCGATATTCCCGGTTATTGTTTGACCATCCGGCGCCATTCTTTTGACCATCTGTTGTTGGAAGCCGCCCGTGAAGCAGGCGCCTATATATATGAAGGCAAGGTCAACCAATTGGTCACCGACGGCAAAATGGCCAGGGCCTATGTGATTGGCCAAACCGAGCCCATTCAGGCGCGCGTCGCGGTGGTGGCCACGGGCGCGGACGTGGGGCTGATGCGTCAGCAGGGCCTGGTGAAACGCATCAAGCCCAGCGCGGTGGCGGTGCGGTGTTATGTTCGATCCCCGTTTAAGATCGACTCGATGGTGTTGTCCTACGACCGGTCGGTATTGCCGGGCTATGCCTGGATTTTTCCGATGAAAAACGACGAATACAATATCGGTTGCGGCTATGCGTACACGTCGAAGACCAAAAACTATCCGGATCCCCGTATTTTGTTTGACACGTTTTGCAAAGACTTTCCGTTGGCCAACCAATTAATGGTTGGAGCGGAGATTTTGTCGCCGATTCAAGGCTCCGTGTTGCGGTACGGTCTGAAAGGCATAACGCCCCAAAAAGACAATATCATTGCGGTGGGCGAAACTATCGCCACGACGTATCCGTTCACCGGAGAGGGCATTGGAAAAGCGATGGAGACGGCGGAAATTGCCGCAGGATTAATTGATACGGCCCTCAGGAACAACTCGCTCGACGCGCTGGCTGACTATGCCCCGCTTCTAAACCAAAAATTAAAGCCGAAATATTTGGGGTATGAATTGGCCGAAAAATGGTGTTCCAGGGTCTGGTTTGTGGAATTGGTGATGAAGCGCGCGCAGAAAAGCGAACGGATCCGTAACGCTATTTCCAAAGTCTTGGATGAATCGATCGATTTGCGAAAAGCGTTTACATTGCGGCGGGTCTTAAAGCTGGTATTTGCAGCTTCTTAGGCCCGCCGCAACGAGCTAGATCGTCACAAGAACCGTGACATCGATGTCAGCGGTTGTCGTGGTTTTGGATTGAACAACGACATCCGGTTTCATGCCGAGAACCCGGATGAAATTGCCGTCGTTGTCGTATTCGGCGACGATGAGGTCATACGTTCCCGCCGCCAGAAAGTGCAGTTCGTAGTGTCCGTTGGCATCCACGCGGTCACTGGTAACTGCATTTGAGAATCGCGACCCTTCTCCGGTCGGTTCCGCCGACTCGCTGGCCACATAGGTATCGTTTTCGTAAGCAAATACAACCACCTGCTTACCGGCGCTAATGTGAGTGACGCCGCCAACGATGACTCCGGCCTGATCCGTCACAATCAACCTCAAGGTCGGCTTCAAGACATGCTTGTCCGAACCCGTTACGACAATGGCCTTACGCAGGTCAAAATCCGCAGTGATATTGGCTGTGCCGTTGATCGGAATGTCGAAATTACCGATCAGCTTGTAGCCGGACTCGCCGCCGCTAGGCACGTATAGCCGAATGAGCGATCCGTCTTTCATCTTAATATAACAAGATGGGCTAACCACTGTTTCATTTTGTTTCGGAATATCCAAAACAAAGCGAACCTGAGTGTAAGCCCCCGCGGTCAATCGAAAATCGCCCAATTCAGAGACATCGCCTCGGCTAAATTTCATAAGATCAAGCTTTTTTGGACCCTGAAATCCGGCCACGGCATGCCATTCGCCATTGTGATGCACGTTAATGTCGTTGATCGTGATAAAGACGCCCTCGACGTTTGTTGAGTCTACCGAAGCGTCGGTCATCTGTAGGTGCAGCGTTCCCATCGCAGGAGCCGGGTTCGCAGAACACCCTGCCAAGACAAGTAAACCGGTCAGACTTATCGCAAGGAACAGAGTGCGTAACGTTTGCATATACAACCCTCCTTTTCGCTAGGTAAGACAAAAGGGGGTTTTTGAATGTTCCTAAACGGCTATCGCAAAGGTAATTTTTTCCTGCGGGTGGTAGTTAAGAAGCTCAAAATCGTCGTATTTCAAATCGAAAAACGGTTTTTGGGCGATCTTGATTTGGGGCAACGCGCCCGGTGTGCGCATTAGCTGTTCGCGAATACCATCCAGGTGATTGAGATAAAGATGCGCATCGCCAAACGTATGAACAAAAAATCCGGGTTTAAGGCCGCATTCCTGCGCCATCATCATCGTGAGCAATGCATAGCTGGCAATATTAAACGGAACACCGATCGCTACGTCGGCCGAGCGCTGGTAAAGCTGACAATCGAGGCGTCCGTTGCAGACATAAAATTGAAAAAAAGTATGGCAGGGCGGCAAGGCCATTTTATCGATGTCACCGACGTTCCAGGCATTCACGATAATCCGACGAGAATCCGGCTTGGTTTTGATCAGGTCGATACAGTCCCGCAACTGATCGACATGGCTTCCGTCCGCCTTGTCCCAATGCCGCCATTGATAGCCATAAATCGGCCCCAGATTACCGTCTTTATCGGCCCAGGCGTCCCAGATTTTGCAGTCCAGTCCATCGTTGATATTGGTCGCACCCCGAATAAACCACAACAACTCTTTCAAAACACTCGAAAAAAACACTTTTTTGGTGGTTAAAAGCGGAAAGCCCTTGGATAGGTCAACGCGCATTTGATAGCCAAAAACCGACAAGGTGCCGGTGCCGGTGCGGTCGCCTTTGTTTTCACCATGATCCAGGATGTGTTGGGCTAGGTCGAGGTAGTCTTTCATTAAAAACTTTAGTTCAAGTTTAACTTCCGATTATAAAAATCCCGAATCGTATGCGCGATGTGTCCGGATTTGAGATGGGGGTAATGATCGGTCTTTTTAACCATAATGATGCCGCGCAATGAGTTAGTCAGAAAAATTTCGTCAAAACTTTCCAATTCATCGCGATATACCACGCGTTCAGTGATCGGAAGACTCAGGTCTTTTTGATTATCCAACAAATATTGACGGACAATGCCGGGTAAAATCAATGGCGATTTTGGCGTCACTAGGCGATTTTCTTGAACAAAAAAGACATTGGCCAGCGGGCTTTCCAGGATTTCTTCGGTGTGATTGTAAAGTAAGATATCGTCGAATTGGGAAGATAAGCGCTTTTCCAGAATATTTTTCATGGACGCCAACGTTTTAAACCGATCCATCCGGGTACGCTGAAACGATTCTTCGCGCACGGCTAAAACGATTTCGGAAGCGTCTTCCGTGACCACGCGATTGACCATTAGCAATAGGGGGTCGGAAAAATCGTAACGCCGGCTGCCATAACGGCGTTGGCCGGGCGTTAAATAAATGTTGAGTACACCGGAAGATAACTGATTTTTTTCGATGAGATCGGCAACGGCAGTTTCAAGGGTTTTTAGATTGAAAGGGAAAGAAATTTCAAAAATATTAGCGCCATAGTTCAAGCGAGCCACATGTTCTTTTAAAAAGACCGGCAGGCCTTTATTGACCAAAATCGTTTCGAATAGACCATACCCATAAAGAAAGCCGTAGTCTTCAAATGGAAAAGAGAGGTCTTCGCGTTTTTTGGTTTCCAGGTTATGTGAAACGAAGGGAAAATGATGCTTCATAGAGGGGCATTATACATGCAGGGGCGAAACTATTTCTAGGCATTGGAAAAATCCGGCGGCTTTCGTGAGTGTTTCTTGCCATTCGGAGTCGGGGTCGGAATCGGCGGTGATGGCGCCGCCGGTGTGGAAATGGATTTTTGCCTCGCTCCCTATATAGGCAGTACGGATGGCGATGTTGAAATCGGCGTTGCCGTTGAAGCCGATGTAGCCGATGGCGCCGGTGTAGATGTGGCGGGGGACGGTTTCTAATTCGTTGATGATTTGCATCGCGCGGATTTTGGGGGCGCCGGTGATGGAGCCGCCGGGGAAGAGATGTTCCAGTGCTTGCATCGGCGTAAGGCCGGGTTTAAGCGTTCCTTGGATCGTGGATACCAGATGCGACACATGCCGATAGTCTTCCACTCCGATTAGTTCCGGCACGGTGACGGATCCGTAGTTGCACATGCGGCCCAAATCGTTGCGTTCCAGATCGACGATCATGATCAGCTCGGCGCGGTCTTTTTCGGATGCCGACAAGTGTTGGCCGGCATGTTTACCGCTGGCTATCGTGCCTTTGATGGGGCGTGTGCGGATCACGCCGTTTTGGATATGCATCAATTGTTCCGGTGAGGCGGAACAAATCGTGTGGCCCGGAAATTTCAAAAATGCGGAATAGGGGGCGGGCGAAGCGGCGCGCAGGCGACGATAAAAGGCGAGGGGATCGCCCGAAAAACCGGCGGAATATCGGTGGGACAAATTTACCTGATAAATGTCGCCTTCATATATATACTGTTGAGCGCGTTCAATTTTTCGAATATACGATTCGCGCGTTTCATTGGATTGGGCCGGGCCGATTGAAAAATCGCGGGATGGGGCGGTGCGCCGAACTAGGGATTCGAATGGGCATGGGGGTTCCGAAAACCGGGTGTGGATATACCATGTTTGATTCGTTTTTTTATTGATGGCGACGATTTTATTGAAGGTGCGGAAATGGGGGGCGCCGTCGTAGGTAAAAAAGCCGATTTGACCGCCGTGGAATGGAACGTGCAAAGGGCAACCCACCCCTGCGCTTCCCCCGGAGGGGACAGGATCCACGCCTATAAATGAAAATTGGGAATGAATGGAGCTAGAGTCCGAGCTGTCTAGATAGGCAAAATGCGAATGGTGCGCAAGTGCATCCACCAAATCGGATTCGTTCCAGTTGGACAGGTCTTCGATATGAAAGTCTTCAGGCACATTCGCATGGTAGGCGAGTTAACGAAACCGGTCTAGGATCAGCCTCACCGATCGGTTATAGGAAAAGAAATTCCACAACCAGCTCACCAACACCATCATCTTGATTCGAAAGTTGATAAGCGAAGCGATATGGATGACGCCCCAGAGCAGCCAGGCCAAGAATCCGGACACATGCAGATGAAACACGTCGGCCACCGCCCGGCCGCGACCGATCGTGGCCATAGTCCCCCGATCCACATACACAAACGGATCGCGTTTTTCTTTGGACAAGTTCCACACCTTGGCCAAATAGTGTCCGGCCTGAATGGCGGCAGGAGCAATTCCGGGCACCGGCTGGCCGTTGGGATTAACCACATGGGCACAGTCCCCAATCACAAAGATATTAGGATATCCGGGAATCGATAGATCGGATTCAACAATCACCCGTCCCATCCGATCCAACGGGGCCCCCAGGCTTTGTACCAATGGCGATGCGCTGTTGCCTGCCGCCCAAATGATATTGGGGGTGGCGATATGTTCGGCCCCCAGATCCAGGCCGTCAATTTTAATATCGGTGACGCGGGTGTTGAGCCGAACCTCGACCCCCAATTTTTCTAAACTCTTTCTTGCTTTTTCCGACAAATCGTTGGGGTAGGTATGCAAGATTCGATCCGTGGCTTCGATCAAAATAATTCGTGCGCGGCGCGCATCAATTGCGCGAAATTCCCGCCAAATATCTTTTCGTGCCATTTCTGCAATCGCACCAGCCATTTCGACGCCGGTGGGCCCACCTCCAACCACGACGAACGTGAGATAAAATTGCTGCTTTTCCGGATCGTGGTGCCGTTCGGCTTTTTCAAAGGCCAGCAACACGTTTTCGCGGATGGCGAGGGCATCTTTGAGGGTTTTTAATCCGGGGGCGAATGCTTCCCATTCGTTATGGCCAAAATAAGAATGAGTGGCGCCCGTGGCGACGATCAGCGTGTCATAGGGGAGCCGCAACGGCATGGTGAAGGTCACGATTTGTTCCTTTTTATCGACGCCGGTGACTTCGCCCATCAACACCTGGCAATTTTTCTGTTTTTTAAAAATAGACCGCAATGGCTCGGCGATGTCGGCTGGCGATAACACAGACGTGGCAACCTGATAAAGCAACGGCTGAAACAAGTGGTGGTTGGTTTTATCCACCAACGTAATATCGGCGTCGGCGTTGCACAGCGCCTTGGCGGCGTTTAGCCCACCGAATCCGCCTCCGATAATGACGATTTTCATCTTAACTTATAACGATTCCCATTCCGCGCGGGTTTTAATCTGCGGAAAGAAAAAAAGGTAGTTCGAAGCCCACATGCGCGCCAATCGAAATTTAATTCCGGGTTTTTCTTTATGAAAAACCAGCATATTAATGTTGTTTTGGATCATCTTGTTTTTGATGTCCGAAATCGACAGATTTGGTTCTAGAGATATGCAGTACCATTCTGCTGACAGTTTAGTGATCCATTCTCTTTTCGGTTCAACAACCCCCAGCGTCAGAGTCTGTTGGGCCCAATACTTTTTCGGGTGGGAAGGCACACCGATGCGTCCGGATAATAAGCCGTCGACGGCGTCAAAAATTTCCGAATCGGGAATGGGAATGTCGCAGCCTTTTTTGAAGCAACGTCCCGCATGGCAGACCGTCCGGCAGGCAAAGCGGGAAAGGAAAACAACGTGAGGCGTTTTCCAAGGTCCCCATTCCATCGGATTTTGGATTTTGGTGGGGTAATAGCCGATTGTTGGGACGCCAAGGCCCGCCGCAAGATGAAGTGGTCCTGAATCCGCGCCGATAAACAAAGAAGATTGGGACAGTAAATTTTTCATGTCCACAGGGGTTAATTTACCAAACAAATTCCGAACCCGACTGTTTCCCGAAAAATGCTGAATGACTTCATCCGCAATCGCGTTTGAATTTTTTCCGAACAAGACAACGGATAAATCAGTTCGGCTCAGAATAAAATGGATGATTCGAATCAAGCGGTCCGCGGGCCAAACCCTCCGGGGATGCCCGGCGTCTAACTGAATGCACACCAACGGGTCGTCCGTTTTCTTTGGCGGCAGCGCGCCTAAATTTATAGGGGACTCTGAAATCGGAAGTCGCAGCGCGGCAGAAAGAGCGAGATTACGCATGGCCTGATGCACCGTAAAATCTCGCGGGTCGATTTTGGAGTGGAGTGTATAAAATAGCCGGTTCCAAATCCCCCACGGATGCCCTACCCGAATCGGGATGCCAGCCATCCGGGACAGGAAGGCATATTTTGGGCTTCCCCACGCTCCCAAAAAAAGATCAAATCTTTGTTTTCGAATATGACGACTCCATCGCCAAATTTTCGGGAGTTGTGCAATCGAAAACCGGTGGGGTAACGGGTCTTTGATTACTCCGGCGACGTTTGGGTGGTTATCTAAGAGTGACGCAAAGGCCGGGTTGGCAATGAAATAGATTTCGCAATTGGGAAAGTGGCGCCTAAGTGGTTCAATCAGGATTGTGGATAAAACCAAATCGCCAAGCGCGTCGCCCCGTCCGATCAGTATTTTTTTCATGAGTAAAGCGCAAGGGTTTGGTGCGCCGCGCGGTCCCAAGAGAATTGTTGCGCATATGCCATAGCTTTTTGGGAATCGAATCCATTACGACCCAATGCCGTCAAAATCGCATCTTTAATATCGAAGACGTTGGAAGGATCGACCAGCGTCGCATAGCCTTGCAGCAATTCGGATTGCGAGGAATTATTGCCTGCGACAACCGGAATCCCGCATTTCAGGGCCTCCAGCGGCGGAAATCCGAACCCTTCGTAATAGCTGGGAAAAACCAGGCATTGCGCTCCGCTGTACAGATCTCGCAGTTCGGATTCGTTTACGTAGTCGGTCAGAACAATGAGTTTAGGATTTCGGCATTTTTGGATCGTCTGGTCGATTTTTTTTAAATATTCTTTTTCTTTTTTTCCAACAATTACCAATTGCACATTGGCAAGATCGGCGGCCTGAATGGCGTTAAGCACGTTTTTGCGCTGATCAAATCCGCCCACATAAAGCACGTAGGGGGGCTGCGTTTCCGGCTGTGTTTTGTAAATTTGGGTATTGAGTCCGTTATAAATAACAATGGGTGTTGTTCCGGGAAAAAAGCGCTTAATATCGTCCGCCGTTGTTTGGGATACTGCAACCAGTTTCTGCGCCCGATACAAAATGCGTCGATAATGGCCCAGATCTTTTTGATACAGTCGTTCGTTGCCTTGGTAATACATGTCCTTCATCACAAACGGAATCAGATCATGCACGGTAATCAGATGAGGGGTTTTCACATTTTTGGGCACACAGTATTGACCGGGGAAATGAATGAAATCCAATCCTTGCCGATCCATTTTTTTCCGCCCGCACACAATGGGCTTAAACCACGAAAAATCCTCCGGGGGCAGCGCCAGTTGCTTATCAAAGACCAGACGAATGTCCAGGTCCGGCTTGATTTGTTTGTAGGTGTTCAGCAGTTCGCGCAGGTACACGCCGATTCCGCGATTTTTCGAGGCGTCTTGCAGCGGCCGCCCGTCGATACCGATAGTGCGGCGCTGTTGGGACTGTTTGATGAGCGCGACGATTCGGTCAATCCGGCTTTGCCAATCGTTCTTTCGCGCCAACGCAATGCGGGGTTCGGGATTGTCGGAGTGCATGACGCGATCAATTTTTTCGATAAATTCGTTAGCGTTTTGTGCGGTTTCAACCACGCCAAAATAGTCCCGAAGGGCCGGCAAGGGTGTGATAACAACCGGCTTTCCCGTGGCCAGGCATTCAAAAAACTTAATCGGGAACACGTTTTGGGTATGGTCGGTTAACCGATATGGAATAATCAGGACATCCATTTGGCTCAAAACGCCCGGCAATTTTTTGTAATCGATCTGACCCAAAAATTTTACATTGGGCTGTTGTTTAAGCTGATCAACCGAGGTGGAATCGTCGCTCAAGCCCACCGGGCCAATCAAGTACAATTGCCAATCGGATCGACGTTTTGCGAGGTCTAAAATCAAGTCCAAATCCACTTTGTAATTCGAGATGGCGCCATAAAATCCAATCCGAGGCGGGGTGTTCTTGACGTGTGAAACGGCCTGGTGAAAATGGTCAAAATCGCCCACGTTGTGCACATAATGGACATTTGGATTTTTATCTTTTTTGGCCAAGAATAAATTGTGCGCGCTGGTGATCACCAGGTTAGCGCGCGCCAAGATCTTGGCTTCCCCTTGGCAAATCCAATCCGAATCCCGATATTCGGGGAAACTGGCATAGTCGTCGACGCAGTCATATAAAACAAAGGCGTTTTTGGGGAGTTTGTCCAAATAATGCCCGTACCCGGGATGATAAATCCAAACGATATCCGGTCGAAAACGCCGAACCAAATCAAGTTTCAGCCCAAATTCGGCATACTGTTTAAACGGCATCCGAAACGAATGAGCCACCGTTAAATTTTCAGAAATTTTTTGGCTCGGTTTTTTAAGGAAATCGCCTAAAGAATCTTGGCTCTTTTTGACATAAAGCACGTTGGCACCCGCTTTGGCCAAACGGCTGGCGATATGCTGCTTGTTGGTCCACAGATCGCCTTCCCAATCCTGGGAAGACAAACATAATAGTCGCTTATTTTTGAGCCAGAATGACATAGTTTCTTACTCTGCGAATCCAGCCGGGCAATGCTAATACGACGCGCGTATCGACGATCTTAAATCGATGTTTTTTGATTAAATTCACCATGTCTTTCGGCGAATCGAAATAGCGCGACTCGTCATACTCCCATTTTTTCTTAGGTAATTTGATTGGCGCACCAAATAACAAATACCCGCCGGGCATTAATCCGGCAAATGCCAATTTCAACAAATCATGACGGACCGGATCGTCAAAATAATACAGGCACTCCACAAACGAGATGCCGTCAAAACTATTTTTGGCGACATGCAGCGTTGTAAAGTCCGCCGCTTTCCAGTGGACATTGGGGCAAGTCTTGGTTTTTTTGGCATAGTCGATCGCCGCTTTATTAATGTCTACGGCGGTTACCGATCCGCAAATGGAACTTAGTTTTTGCGTCAGGTAGCCGGTATCGCATCCAAATTCCAAAAATGCCTTAAACCGAAGATGTTTAATCACATCAAATGTCGCATCCAATCGGCGCATTTGGGTGGGGTTTTCCTCCACTTCCCATTTGGAAATAGATTTAAGCGATGACATCGCAGACTCGTAAGACGTCGCGTTCGTCCATTTCGGGATACAGCGGCAGCGATAAAATCGACTGGCAAAATGCCTCGGCGTTTGGGCACTGATTGCTGGTCGTATTAAATTCGGAATATCCGGGCTGCAAATAAATAGGAACCGGATAATGGATGTTGGTTTGGATGCCTTCTTTTTCCAACCGGGCTTTTAAAGCGTCTCGATTTTTAGCTTTAATCACAAACAGATGATACGCCGAGCAAATGTCTTTGGGTACCGCCAAACACCGATCCCCAAGCCGGCTTTTATACAGATTTGCTAAAGTATTGCGTCTCTGATTCCAACTCTCCAAATAGTTCAGTTTTGTGCTTAAAATCGCCGCTTGAATTTCATCCAAACGCGAATTAATTCCCTTTTGCTCGCAGATATAGCGGGTCTTTTGGCCATAGTTTCTAAGCGACCGCAACGTTTGGGCCAACGCAGGGTCGTCCGTCACAATCGCGCCGCCGTCGCCGATACCCCCCAGATTTTTAGTCGGGTAAAAACTAAAACAGCCCATGACGCCAAAGGTACCGGCCTTTTTATTTATTAATGTTGCGCCGTGGGCCTGGCATGCATCTTCAATCACCGGAATGCCAAATTGTAAAAGCGGCTCCAGCGGAACCATACTGCCAAATAAGTGCACGGGGATAAGGGCCTTGGTGCGAGGTGACAGTTTTGAGGAAACTAAAGAGACATCCATCTGACCGGTGGCCGGATCGATATCGCAAAACACCGGTGTTGCGCCCGTCTGAGTGATCGCAACCGCCGTCGGAATGGCGGTATTTGGAACCGTAATGACTTCATCACCCGCGCCAACATGCAATGCTTTAAGCGCCAAATAGAGGGCATCCGTGCCCGACGCCACGCTCACACAGTGGCTACTGCCTAGATAGGTGGCGAAATCGGTCTCAAATCGTTCGACTTCCGGCCCAAGAATGTACCAGCCGGAACGCAACACGCGATCAATCGAGGTCTGGATTTCAGCGCCGTAGAGAGCATGTTGTTTTTGAAAATCGATCATCAAAATTTTAGAAGTAGGCATTTTGGCGATCTTGATAGTAGGCAATCGTTTTTTCGAGACCCTCGGCAAATCGGACTTTCGGTTGCCAGCCTAACGCACGTTTGATTTTGTTATAATCCGCGACGTAGTCTCCAATTTCTATTTTTAAGCTCGACTCCGGAAAAGGAGCAATGGCATATTTCAGAGAAGAGAAATGCGTTTGCAAGTAGTTAATCACATCCAAAAGCGATAACGGCTCACCGCCTAAATTATAGGCTTCGCCATCTGATTTTTCGCTGGCCCCCGCCAACAAAAAGGCCTCCACGACATCGTCCACATAATTAATGTCGCGAATTTGTGTCCCGTCACCAAAGAGTGTGATATTTTTCCCCTCCATCGCCAATCGAATAAACCAGTTGATAATACCTTGTTTATGATGGCGCATTTGATGGCGTGGTCCGTAGGTGTTGGTGAGGCGAAGCGAGGTGGTGCGCAGTCCGTACACACGGTGATACAGCATATGATAGTGCTCGCCGGCAATTTTATTGATGCCGTTCACGTCCGCCGGAATTTGGGGGTGATCCTCCGTCACCGGCAAATGTAGGGATTTGCCGTATTGCCCGCGGGTTCCGGCAAAAATTATTTTGGCGGTCGGATTAAAGGCCCGGCAGGCCTCCAACAAGGTCAACTGAGCCTTACAGTTAATTTCCAGATCGGTGTGCGGATCGGACATGCTATCCGAATGGCTCAGCGTTCCGGCCAAATTGAAAATAATATCTCGGTCTTTCACCAGGGCTCGCATAGTAGGCACGTCACGCACATCTGCGATGTTAACGGCTACGTTGTCGCGAATGTCAGCGACGTTGGCCAAATTTCCACCGTAATCGGGAATCAAAGAGTCCACCAGCGTTACCTTAGCGCCGGATTTTACTAACGGAATAGCCAAGCTGCTTCCGATAAAACCCAATCCCCCGGTGATCAAAATATTTTTGCCTAAATATGACATAGTTCCTTGAACAATGCTTCCGTCGATTCGATCATATGACGGCTCGTAAATTGGGACAAAATTGTGTTGCGTCCGGATCGGCCCATATCTTGGCGAAGCGCCGGGCTTCGTATTAAATCTTTAATAGACTCCGCAATTAAACCCGTTTTCTCCACCGCAATCAGAATACCATTCTGGCGATGCCTAATTAAAGTCGGGTGGCTGCCGATAAACGACGCGATCACCGGTTTTTCGCAGGCCATCGCTTCCACCATGGTCAGGTCATATCCGTGTTGCCGGATAGTAAAGTTCACAAAAACATCCGCCAAGTTAAAATAGGCCGGCAGCGCATCGAAGGGAACTTTGCCCGCAAATACGACATGATCCGAAATTTTCAGTCGATCAGCTTGGGCCTTTAGCTCCGTCTCATAACCGCCGGAACCAACCACCAACAATGTGGAATTGGGGAAATCGCGAATAATAGAGGGCATCGCATCCAACATAAACTGCACGCCTTTATCAATTTCCAAGCGCGCCAAAACCAAAATCACAAACCGATTTTGAAGCTTATATTTTTCCAGAAGATCGGTATTTTTGGGTTGGGGTGAAAAATGACTAACATCCATTCCATTGTAGACCACTCGAATTTTATTTGGGTTAACACCGTAGACGCGGGAAAAAATATGCTTTTGTTCGTTGCTGGTGGCGATATAAAAATCAGCTTTTGAGAATGTCAGTCGATCGCGAAAATAATAGTCTTTTTTCCACCGAACAAAATTTTTCACATATTCCGTCCAATCCGCACGCTGATACTGAAGCACGTTTCGACGCGTACAATATTCATCGTAGTTGGTGCCATGCATCGATACGATAACAGGCAACGCAGGCTTTTTTTTGAGAAGGGCCCAGGCCCCCATGCTTTGACTGTGGATGACGTCGAATGATTCTTCCTGTAATAATCGGTTCGTTTCGGCCACGCTTTCCGTCCACCATTCGTTCGAATACGTCATTGGGATCGTCGATTCCAAAAACCGGAATTCAACGCCGTTTCGCTCCGTCGACGCAATGCCGTCGGGATGCCGGGTCGTGATAACCGTAATCTTATGGCCACATTTCGCCAGGCCCTCATATAGGGTGTCGATATGATCTTCAAAACCGCCGCGATAGTGGAAGCTGGTGGTACGGGTGAGGACAAGAATATTCAATGGAATGGATATTATCGGACAATTGTCGTCTTAAGCAATAAGATATGACACAATATGAAAAATGGAGAAATGGACTACAGACTGGCTTAATACGCAGCCTGTGTATTATAACGAAAAAACTCACAAAATCAGCTACCGATTTAATGACGTTGTGGAATGGGACGATTTCACCCTTCACAAAGAAGGACTATTCAACTACTTAAGATACGGATACAGCTTGTTCGAGCAGACGCCTGTCCAGGATGTAAAATTTCTAAGATATCAGTCACAAATTCAAAAGGTTTTACTTCCGGACGGAAAGACGCAAATTCTGATCGAGCAACTAGAGGATCCATGTATCAGCCGGTTAGGCGAGGTGTCGTCAACGGATAAGGTCATGGAACGCCTGCGCGCGCATGTCAGGGAATTTGAAAAATCAACAAATCCCGCAAAACGTTTCTTACTTCCCTTGAGCGGCGGCTATGACTCCAGGATGTTGGCCCATTTGATTGAAGATAAATCCAGAATCGACGCTTTTACCTACGGAATTACCTATAAAGGTTCAGATTGTCTTGAATTAAAAACAGCGCGGGCGGTTTCAAAAAAACTAAATATTTCTTGGTTCCCCATGATGCTGGATCGTTACAACGAAAGTTATTTTCTTAAGAAGAATTTCTCGGCGTTTGGGTCGGTAATCCCCATCCATGCCAACTACCACATGGAGCTTTACGAAAAAATTATTTCAGAAAGAGGAAGCAATTATATTGCGTTAAGCGGTTCGGTCGGGGATTGGTGGGCAGGGCAGAAAGTGTCGCTAAATGGACAAATAAAGAGTTTTGATGATTTTGGGCGCTTATTTTTCAATCATGGGATTTGCGGGGTCAGAGATTATATTAAGCTAAAGCCGGACTTTGAAATCAGTCGAAGCCAGTTTGAAAAAAACAAAGAACTTCTCAAAGAAGATAAGTACCGCCGTTTGTTTATGGCGCGAGGCAGAATCGCGCTTGCATCGTATATTTTTAGGACGGCGCAGCTCTATTTTGAGACGTATACGCCTTATTATGATTTTGAGCTTGCAATGAGCATGCTCAACCTGCCGGAAAAAGAGGCGCGGGACAGGGCGTGGCTTAAAACCTACTATGCAAATCAGGGTCTAGATTTTTCCCATGTCAGAGGCAACACTCGCAATATGCAGGATATCGTAAGCGTAAAACGATCATTGTCCGCAGATGATTGTTTGCAGCGAAAATACTTTGAAGGGATTTATGATCAGGCCCGAATTGATTGGATAAACAAAACGTTGTTAGAGATCAAAGGCGCTTGGACGTTGCGGTTTTTGTCCGAGAAAAAACGCCTTGAGTATTTTCAGGCTTATAACGAGTGGACTGCATTAAAGCCGATCGAGATGCTTTTAACTTTTAAACTGTAGCCTATGAAACTTGGCGTAATATCCGCCCTTTTCAATGAGTTCGTCATGTTTGCCCATTTCCACAATCTTACCCTTTTCTAAAACCACGATTTTGTCTGCGTGCATGACCGTCGCCAGACGATGGGCAATCACGAATGTCGTGCGTCCCTTCATCAAGGTGGTCAATGCGTCCTGAACCAATTTCTCGGATTTGCTATCCAACGCCGAGGTGGCTTCATCCAAAATCAAAATTTTAGGATTGCGCAAAATCGCGCGAGCGATGGATATTCGCTGCTTCTGGCCGCCGGATAATTTGCTGC
>CAYGHZ010000023.1:0-17620 GCA_964349635.1 uncultured Candidatus Marinamargulisbacteria bacterium | reverse complement strand
ATCTGGTATAGGCTCTGCTTCAGCGTCAAGTTTTCAAGTTTCGACTCCGCCCCCGTCTTCAGTTGGTGCAGGAAGCGTTGTGCCAACTGGGGCTGTAAGTAGGGCAGCTTCTTCGACCCCTGCCACAGCCGCTGTTTCGGCGACGCCTATCACTCCTCCCTACCAACCAGCAGCGAAAGATTCAAAAGTTATTCTTCGCCATGCGATCGATGCCGCTCTCGCAAAAATAGAGGGGGATGCCTTTCAATTAGCAAGAATCACATTTTTGGCAAACATGATTACACCCACTCTATTAGGGCTCAATAACTCTCATAAAAAAGCTGAACTGCCTTACTTAGCTAAGGAAGAAGATCCCGGAATAAAAGCGCAGTACATGCGCTTACCTGAAGATACACTACGTGGAATAGATGGTTTTGCAACCAAGCTCTATCTCAGGTTGCGTACCCATTTTGCGGACCTGGAGCCAAGTCACCAATCCTATTTCTTAGCTTTTGCTCAAACGATCGATGGCAACAATCCTTTCCTACTCGCAGTCGACCAATTAATGTCGGGCGGTCCGGCAATCTAAGTACCCTGAGTTGTGACCATACTCAATATTTGGCGTGCATTTATTGAGTATGGTCAAGCGATTACTAAGAGCTTCTCTCAAAACGTTAGTAAAAAGGAATCCGTTTTTCCATATTGCAATGTAAAATGGAATTATGGTTTCCAAAATCATCGAAAAACATTTTTTAAGCCTTGCGCTGGCATTGTCGGTTGTCGCGCTTTTCCAGCCTCAGCTGTTTGTAGGGCTCAAGCCTCATATTCCCAAGTTATTGGGACTAGTCATGTTTGGCATGGGATTAACGCTAACAACCGCCGATTTCAAAGGTGTTTTGACCAAATGGCGTTTAATCGGCATCGGAACCGGATTGCATTTCACCATTATGCCGCTGACCGCGTTTGCAATCAGCCGGTTGTTTCAATTATCGGATGAAGTCACGATCGGCATGGTCATTGTGGGCGCCTGTCCGTCGGGAACGGCGTCTAATGTCATCACGTATTTGGCGCGCGCCAATGTGGCACTAGCCGTAGGGTTAACGCTGGTTTCGACTTTTTTAGCGCCGATTTTGACTCCGGCCATTGTCTATTTATTGATGAAAAAATCCATCTCCATTCCGGTGTGGGACATGATGCAATCCACATTCTGGATTGTGCTCTTTCCATTACTAGACGCGCTCATTTTGCGTCGTCTGCTTCAAAAACGCATCGAAAAAATGGTCGCCATATTTCCCTCGATTTCGATTTTGGCAATCACCGTCATCATTGCCACGATTGTGGCTCTCAATCAAAAAACGCTGCTGACGTTTCCATTATTAATTTTGGCAGCTGTGATCTGCCATAACGCGGCAGGGCTGGCGCTGGGTTACCTCCTATCAAAATTGGCGAAGGCGAATGAAACCGAAGCACGCACAATCTCCATCGAGGTAGGTACTCAGAACTCCGGCTTGGGCGTCACGTTGGCCAGCTCGTTTTTTAGTCCTGCGGCAGCGCTGCCTGGGGCGTTGTTCAGTCTGTGGCAGAATTTGGCGGGAATCGTTCTAGCAACGTTTTGGCGCAGAAACATTAATTTGGACTAGCCAACAAATATTTATATAAAGATGCCCTGGAATTTGAGACGCTGAAACGCGCGGACGTCCTCATTAAATTGCTTCGGCTTTGGGAATCAATCGCCAAGCCACGGAAGGTTATGGAAATGTCTATTTTTGGCGCACCCACGATCAAAAAGAAGTCGATTACATCGAGGACTATGATGGAGTCCTGCATGGCTATGAATTCAAATGGACGCCCAAAGACCGCTACCGTACCCCAAAAGGATTCTTGGGTCTTTAGAAAAATAGATCGCTTTGGCGATTACAGTTATTTTTTAATCCATTAGAATAGGCTAAATCACAAAGGCCAAGGATTAGGAGCAAGCTGTAAAACTACTACGTTGACTTTCCCCGCACTCAATAATATATTACTTTATATAATATTAAAAGTGGAGAAAGTGGAATGAACCCATTTCAATTTGGCGGCCCCGTCGAATCTGATTATTACTTTGCCCAGCCGGAATTGCGCAACGCCATCACCGCATTCCTGGACAATCGCACATCCGTAGTTTTGCTGGGCCCTCGCCGCCATGGCAAAACATCTTTTATTTTAGATTTATTCAAGCATTTCGAGTCTCGGAAAAAACCAACGGAAACGTTATTCGTCGATGTATTTAATATCACCAATCACAAAGACTTCTTAAGACAATTGTTATATGCCCTTCGAAAAAAGCAATCCGGCGTACAGAAATTGAAACAAGTTTCAGAAGAAGATACCAAACAACTCATTTTGGAAACGTTGGATTCTCTCAATACATTGGCACCACGATTGTGCGTAGCTTTCGATGAATTTCAACGTGTGGGTCAATTGGAAGACGGCTTTTGGCTTGAAGCCACGTTGCGAAGCGCTATGCAGCAAGCGAAACAGACCTCTTTCCTGTTCAGCGGCTCCAGACGCAGCGTCATTCATCAGATGTTTAACGATCAAAGCCGCGCATTTTACCGGTCATGCCAACTGATAGACTTCCCCATTTTTGGAGAAGGGTTCACAACCTGGATCATCGAAAGATTTAAAAAAGCCGGGCTTACGGTAGATTCGGAAATCATTAAGTATATACGCGACTTGGTCGCAGACACCCCCCATTATGTTCAAATGATTTGTTTTAATATCGTTGCCGCGGGCCACCAAAAGGTTTCAAAAAAAACGGTCGAAGACACGTTAAACACGGTTATCAACCAAAACTCCTACGCCTACCAAACACTTCTCTCCACCGTGAGCCCGGTACACCAACGCGTATTAAGGATGGCCGCCATAGAAAAAGATTCCGTTTTTTCAAAGGAAAATTTAGCCAGATACGATATCAAAAGCCCCTCCCACGTTTCACAGGCTATCAATTCTCTCAAATCAAAGCAGATTTTGGACGAAGGGTCGGCCAGCGGAAAGGTGATTTTCGATGACCCGCTGTTTACCCTCTGGCTGCAGCGAGAAATCAAAGAAACAAACTAGTGTCAATAACGCTTTCATGAACGCCGCAATACAAACCGCTTCGTCGCCCGTTCGGAAACCTTCGTTAGCGCCAGCCTAATTAAAACAACCACTACCAATGCAAACGCTATGCGTCCCCATAACACAACAGCCAGGCTCCCCCCAATCAACGTCATCAAGACGGTGTCCTCAATAAGAGAGTGGCACAGTCCCAGCAAACAGAGCGTCAGCAACACATCTTGAATACTCACTTTTCCGGATTTGGCTTCCTTTATGATTAGCCCGCCTCCATAAGATATACCCAATAACAACCCAACAATCGTTATAGGCGTCGCCGCCTTACTGATCCCCAATGAGCGAAGACCGGGATGCAACAGTTTTACAATCCATTCGGTCATACCCAATTTTTCAAGCGCTTTTAAAAGGCCCAAAAGCAACGAAACAATCACCAAAATCTTCACATAATTCTGTGCTTCACCAATGGCCCAATCTATCCATCCGTTGGCAACCGTGCGAGTCCAGACGCTATGCGCAGGCGTTTGCAACCAGTGAAACGCAGTCAAAATACGATGCGTCAGAATCCCAAACACCAGCGCTCCGCCCAAACGTACGCCCAACATAAACCGGAACCGCACCCCAGCCTTTTGAGCAATTTTTAATTCCAACGGAAACGCATGCGCAATCAACATCATCCCCGCCAACACCGAAACCTGCGCCGTGGTTAATACAATCGAAGGTCCCAAACCCGAATAAGCCGCCAGACCTCCATACAGACCGGTCAACAGCGCGCCCGCCCAGATAATACTGGCTTGGCCCGGCAACCCCACCATCCCCATAACAGGCGAAAGCGCAACCGCAATCCAGGGAATGACTCCCAGCATATCCAATAGTTTTACAGCCACACTGATCGGAATCATGATGCGCAACAGCACCAACATCACATGCCGCACATCGCGCCAGACTTCGGAAAAATAATTTTTCACCTCTCTATTGTTTCATAGAGTCTGCTATTATTGCCAATCCCAATGGAAGAAAAAATCACCCCCCAAGACCTGGAAGCCGAACAATCAATATTGGGCGCCATGATGCTCTCCAGGGACGCCATTGCCCTGGTAGCCGGCACGGTCAAACCAGACTATTTCTACCGCGAAGCCCACGCCCATATCTTCCGCTCCATCATCGAACTCTATCAAAAAAATGAGCCTGTAGATTTAGTCACAGTTTCGTCCCAACTTAAAAAAATAGACAAGCTGGAAGAATCCGGCGGAAGACGCTATTTAGCCGAAGTATTGGATTCCGTCCCATCGGCGGCTAGCGTCGAGAAATATGGGCAAATTGTCACAGATAAAGCCGTACTTCGAAAACTTATCGACGCCGGCGGCAAGATTATCGACCGATCATATGATCATTCCGGCGAAGTTGATTTCGTTTTGGAATCTGCTCAAAAAACAATCTTAGATATCTGCAAAGAACGCGTCCGGGAAGATTTCGTAAAACTCGATCAGGTGCTTAAAGTTGTGTTCGACAACATACAAAATAAAGAACAAATTTTGGGAGTCAGTTCCGGGTTTGCCGATTTGGATGCCTTGACCAGCGGATTTAACAAAGGTGATTTAATTATTTTGGCCGCGCGGCCGGCTATGGGAAAAACCACCTTGGCTCTGAATTTTGCTACCAATGCCGCCGTCCACAAAAAACAGGCTGTGGCTATTTTTAGCCTTGAAATGCCCAAGGATCAACTGGCGTTGCGCCTTCTGTCCTCGGAAGCCAAGCTGGATTCGAAACGCCTTCGCACCGAAAACCTGCACGATCACGAATATCGCACGTTAATGCACGCCCTAGGCAATTTGTCCGAAGCGCCGATCTATATTGATGATTCTCCCGCCATTTCGCCAATGGAACTGCGCGCCAAAACCCGCCGCCTTCAGGCCGAAGCCGATATTAAATTGATCGTTGTAGATTATCTTCAATTGATGCGCTCTGCCAAACGCCAGGTCGAAAGCCGCTTTCAAGAAGTCTCCGAAATCGTCCGCGAACTCAAGGCATTCGCCAAAGAAGCCGGCATCCCAATCATTGCCCTATCACAGCTCAGCCGCGACGTCGAACGGCGCCAAGACAAGCGTCCTCAGTTAAGCGATTTGCGGGAATCCGGAGAAATAGAGCAAACGGCCGATTTGGTGTTGATGCTTCATCGTGATGATTATTACGATCCCGCCGCCCAAAACGCCGGGCACCACACCAGCGCAACGGAACTCATTATCTCCAAACACAGAAACGGTCCCACAGGAACGGTTAAGGTCGTATTCCGAAAAGATATTTCAAAATTTATGTCGGCAGAAACTCGGGTGGCGGTCCCTCAGTAACGTGATTGTTCGCGTCACATTAGCTCTCTTATTTCTTTCATTGACCTCCCTCTCCGCTCAGGAAATCAAATCCATCACGTTATCAGGCGACCATATTGAGTATGATCGCACCTCCTCCAACATCACCGCCTCCGGCAACGTCAAGCTCAAACTTCGGGACTTTGTAATCCACACCAAAAAAATTTCCTATGATATCCAAGACGAACATATCCAAATACCCGCTACATTTAACATCAACCAGGATGGCAAATCGATTGGCGCCAAAAATTTTGACTATAAATTCAAATCGTTTCAGGGCTCGGCAAGCAGCGTTAATGTCCAAATCGAACGGGTGCATATCGTCGGCGAAAAACTAGATTTTAATCCGCTGAATATCACCATTGATCACGCCGCTTTTACCACATGTGACGCCGACCATCCGCACTATCTTATCCGATCGGATAAAATCTATCTTTACCCCGCATTGGGAGTAATAGTTGCCTTCCAAAACTATTTCACGCTGTTTGGCACGCCCATTTTTTGGTTTCCCACCTATGTATATGGATCCCGTAGCTATCGATTAATCGCCACCAATACCCCAATCCCGGAAATCGGATCCAACAATCGCGAAGGTCTCTTTATCAAAGAAAGACTGGGCTACTTCCTCAACGGAAATTCTACGGGCACGTTTGATTTCGGATATGCTCAAAATTTGGGATGGTTAGCAGGGATCAACCATGGACTAAATATCAACGACCTTCATCAACTCCAACTGAAGGCGTATTCACTGGGTTCCGACGGGTTTGCCGGCGGCGCGGCGTATCAACTCACTGCGCGAACCACGTCGGAACCCCGCCCAAAAGATGCGCTTGAGACGTTGTTTTCTCCGTTTACGGATTCCCCGCTCCCGCTAAGCCGATTTACGGTTCGATACCTTTTAAAAGAACTCGTCAACGAATCCCGAGTGGATTACAAGCCCGAATTTCAAAGCGAATTTAATAATATTCGAGTGCCTTATACCGGACTCAAGCTTAATTCCAACATAAGCGCAGGTCTACTAGAGGAGGAAACCCCTTTAAAAACGATTTATAAGTCCAGCCGCATCAATATCAATGGAGATCTATCGGAGCAATATCATTTAACTGACTCCTTGCACGGCGACGCCAGCTTAATTTATTTAGGCTACTGGTTCAGCTCCGATCAGCAGTGGCAACGTTTATTCTCTAGGCTTAGGCTGATTTGGGATACGCCCATTTTGACACCTGAAATATCCTACACCAATCGTATTTTTAATAACGGAAGGAGCCCCTTTGAATTTGAAAGATTGTACGCGATTGAAACTGATGAAATCGGGCTCAAATTAACCCACAAAAACGCCGACTGGTCAGCCTCGGCGGATATGGACTACAACCTTGAGGCTCGCACGCCTAGACGGCTTGATTTTATAACAAGCTTCAACATGCACTGCATTCAGGCGTCACTGATTTGGAAATCCGTCGAGCGCCAATTTTTGCTCGGGATCAGCCTCTATTGACAGTACGTTTAGCCTGCTCCTAGGATGGGAACATATTCCGTATGGGGGTGTAACGGCTTCGACGGAAAAGATCTTTGATATAAGACGCGAGTCGAGGAGCTGCCAGGCCTCGTAAAAAGGCAGAAAAAAAGAACTGACAACAACTCAGCTCTAGTTTATGGATCCTTCACCGGATCCGCAGCCGCAGCCGCTTAATTAAGTAGCTGTGCCACGCTTTAGCCGCGCTGACCGGTTAGGGACGTGCAATTCGTCAGCTTAGCTTTCGCGTATGATCTGGACGCAAAAGTGAAACTCAACAGATCTCGCTCCGCATAATCCTGTTTTTGGGAGTATGTAGGGTCAAACTCAAAACAAAAACTACACTCGTAGTGGCTTATACTAAAGCTTTTTCGGACACCGGTTCGACTCCGGTCACCTCCACCAATTTCTATTGCAGCTTCTTCAACAAAAACAACTCAATCTCCCGCTGCACGGTCTTAAGCAGCGAGTTGCGAATATCAATCGGGTTCACCAAAATCGTATGCGCCTTCACCCAATTGCCCGCCACCACATCTTTCAACAGCTGATCCCCAATAAAAATTGTTTTGGTGAGATCAACAAAATGATCATCGGCCAATTCTCGCACCGCCAACGTACTGGGCTTTAGCGCAAAATAAACGCCGATCATTTGAAGCTGTTTGGCGATGCGTTGGATGCGGCGTTTGCCACTGTTATTGGATATCAGGAAGACGCGAAAGCCGATCCCTTTTACCTTCTGAATCCAACTCAATTTATCCAACGGCACTTCCCGCTGTTCATAAGTTAAAATAGTGTTGTCGACATCCAAAAAAACCGTGCGATAGCCCTTTTCATAAAGCTTTTCCAAATCGATTTCTTCAATCGCCTCATAAATCTCATTCGGCAGAAAGAGATTCTGGATAATGTACTGACAATCCTTGGGTGAAAAAAAGAAACTCATCGTTGAATGCGCGCGACCAAGTCCGTCACCGCTCCATAATGAAACCGGAGGCTGGTCGGATTGGCGATTAGATGAGCGGTTGAGGAAACGATCGTGTCAATGATATGAAGTTTATGTTCTTTCAGCGTTTTTCCGGTCGCCGTAAGATCAGAAATGATATCCGCCAATCCGGTTAGCGGCGCTAATTCAATCGCCCCGTAAAGTTTAATCAAATTCACCTTAATGCCTCGATCGTGAAAATATTTTTCCGTAGCATTGGGATATTTGGTCGCTACACGCATATTATGAGAAATTTTTGATTTCGTGGGCCCCGCCAATACCAGTCGGCAATGCCCAAATTTCATATCCGCCAATTGCAACACATGACTTCGTTTCTCCACCAACACATCCTTGCCCACAATCCCCAAATCCGCGGCGCCCTGTTCCACATATTCAGTCACATCCCAGGGACGAATCTGCAATAGTTTTAACGCCTTGGTTTTATCGACGCAAAATAGCTTGCGCGAATCCAATGGGTTTTCGCCAAAATCAAACCCCAGACGCGTCAATAATTGAATGGATTCGGAAAGAAGGTAGCCCTTGGCCACAGCAATCGTAATCATCGAAGCAAAATATTCAAGTTCAATGCAAAGCCAACCGCCGGACAGTCGAACCCAAACTTACCCAACAATTTATTGTATTGCCCGCCCGATCCCACCATCTGGCGAACGCCTTTGACAAAACATTCCATAATCATTCCCGTATAATAATTCAGATCTTTCACAAGTCCTTTATTAAAATTCACATATCCATCCAATTTATGGGATTTCAAAATCTCATACAATTTCACAAGTTCCGGATGGTCTTTGACCAATTTTACTCCGCCCCGCTCCGGAATTTTTCCAAACGCTATATAATCCCCGTCCAACAACGCCTTCTTTTTTGATTCGCTCAACCCCTTCACAAAATCCGTATGTCCGATATCAATTTTGAAATCTCGGTGCCCCAACTTTAAAAGAGATTCGATGGCCACAATAATCACTTCGGCATTGGAACGCGGAGTGTTTTCTCCGATCAACTCGATGCCAGCTTGAAACAACTCTATTTCTTCCCCCTGGCGAAACACCGGATCTAAATAATAAAGGCGGATCGGACGTTTTTCGTTCTGAAGACGAGTGGCCACCATGCGGGCTATCGGCGTGGTATGATCCGGCCGCAAAATCAGGACATGGCCGGCCGCATCAAAAAATTTAATGGCGTTATTTTGCAATGCATCGCCCATCCCAACCGCCAAGGTATCCAAATACTCGATAGTTGCCGTTTTAATCTTTTTATATCCATGTTTTTCAAACACGGTGCGCGCTTTTTGCAACGACGCTTGTTGCCGTTTCGCATCGGCAGGCAAGAAATCATGAACGCCTCGAGGAGTTCGGGTCATAAGGCGATTTTAACACGGTTCTCAAGACAGATGTACTCGTGGTGCGGGCGGAGAGACTTGAACTCCCATGCCTTGCGGCGCTAGATCCTAAGTCTAGTGCGTCTACCAATTTCGCCACGCCCGCTTGAAGAAAATATTCTAGATCATCAATAGACTTTGCGTCGATGCGCAATGTTTGTAATCCATTCAATTTGTTATAAAATTGAGGCCGATTGAATAAATAAATCCGACATTAGTTCTGGCCAAATTTGTCGTTACAAAAACAGTGGTCCCGATAAAAATAGCATCCGTAACAAAAAATTTTCCTTCGTAGTTAATCAGAAATTCTAAATAACTTGTTTTTTTTTCGTCTTGAAAACCAATTAGTCCAAAACCGAGATCAGACAATGTATCAAATATCAGAATTTTGTTATTTAACAAATTCTTGTTATAGGCAATTTGATACTGAGATAATTGGGGCATCTTAAGACTATATCCAGCACCTGCATCAAGATATCGAATACTTAAGGAATTGTTCCCGGCTGGAAATGAAACACCAAAACTTTTGCCTATTCTCAAACCATTTCCTTCTGCGCCGATAAATACCAAACCAGCAGATGCGGTCGGAAATCCGGACGGTTTGTCGGGCGCTATCGGGAACACGAGATTCTCTAAATTGAGTATAAAAAAAATAAAAGTTACCAAATAATACTTACCTGAAATGTTAATCATGCGCCCACCGCTCTCCTTATTTCTTGATTTTAGCCTCAAAAGTCGCCCCGGCCTCTGTCTCAAATCCTGGACTGAAAATAATCTCTTTTGTTGCGGAAAAAACGGTATGGGTGCCTTTCTTGAGTTTTGTCGAAATTTCTAAACGCTCAACGCTTTCGACAGGACTAATTTGCCCGGCACTCGACGTTTTTATCGTTCCGGCGCTAACAGGAATCGGAGAATCTCCAATTATCCACCGATAAGTCATCGGTCGATCTGAAAATCCGGCATTCTTTTCCCATCCGAATATTTGAATGTGATGTAATCCTTTTGACAAATCTGATTAGGCATACTCCGTACCCGGCAAATCTGATCTTGTTTTAAAAAAAAAGGGGGTATCGTCGATACGGAAACGTTTAGCTCAACATCTCGCATTGACGAAATTTCATTAGAAGAAATAGGAATACCACCTATTTTTCCTATTGTAGTTCCAAACGCCTCGTTTCCATTGCGACGATAAAATCCGAATAAGAACATACTCCGTTTAGATACCTTTCCAGGCAAGATAGAATCCTCCCAAATTTTGCCGTACTTAGAATATCCATCTTGGCCATCTAATTTATTTGTTAGAAATTCCCAGGTGTCTTCTACCGTTTCGTTCCCTCCATGCCCGTGGATAAAAATAATCGGATAATACTCTGTTTGGGGAACTTGCGATTTCGCATTTAAAATCGATCGGTACTCTGGCGCAATTTGCCCATTAACTTCGACAACTGCCGCTCTGATCGCCGGAAAACCGGATTTTGCCAGGCACATCAGAACTATTGACAAAAAAAGCGCTAATTTAATTTTTTTAGGCATCTAAATACAACTATAATAAAGTTATCATAGTTTATCATTTTTTTATAACTTATGATAACATTCCTATACATGGACCCCCGTACGAACCCCTATGCTCCAGGCGCAGGCACGATACCCCCTGAATTAGCGGGGCGAGAATCCATTATTGAACGCGCTTCCATCGCAATGGATCGGTGTCGAAACGGCCTTTCCTCTCGAGGTCTTTTAATGGTGGGATTGCGAGGGGTCGGGAAAACGGTCCTACTCACCCGCATTTCACAGGAGGCGGAAGCCCGAGGGCTCGCTGTTGTGTCAATCGAAACCCCTGAAAAGAGATCGTTACCGGCATTGCTCATTCCATCCATGAGAACGGCGCTGCTCAAGCTGGACAGAATGGAGGCGGCCGAAGAACTGGGAAAGCGCGCGCTTAGGATACTGGGTGGATTTGTCGGAGCCATGAAACTGAAATACGACGATGTGGAGTTTGGCCTTGATTTGGGAAGCGAGGCAGGTTTGGCGGATTCCGGAGATTTCGAACACGACCTAATCACCCTTATTGTCGAAGTGGGCAAAGTGGCGAAAGAAAAAAAGACGGCGATTGTTCTTTTTATCGACGAGATTCAGTACATAAACGAAGATCAATTTGCGGCACTCATCATGGCGCTTCACAAATGTGCGCAAAACCAACTTCCTGTGATATTAATTGGCGCAGGATTACCTCAACTGGTAGGACAAGCGGGGCGGGCAAAATCCTATGCAGAGCGCTTGTTCGAATACCCCGAGATTGGCCCCCTGAGCGAATCCGCCGCTCGACAAGCGCTCGAAATTCCGGCAGCGCGATATCAAGTGTACTACGAAAAAGACGCATTGGATGAAATCTTGCTGCAAACACAGGCTTATCCATATTTTCTGCAGGAATGGGGGAAAAATTGTTGGCAGTGCGCTCACGCATCGCCAATAACTCTGGCGGACGTAAAATTTGCCACTGATCTGGCCATCTCAGAATTAGATGCAAGCTTTTTCCGGGTTAGATTTGATCGTCTAACTCCCAACGAAAAGAAATATCTAAGAGCAATGGCGGAATTGGGCCCGGGACCGCATCGTTCGGGAGATATTGCCCACCTCTTGAATAAGGAAGTTCAAGCTGTGGCGCCAACGAGGTCCACGCTTATAAACAAAGGAATGATTTACAGCCCGTCTCATGGAGACAATAGCTTTACCGTTCCGCTTTTTGACGGGTATTTGAAGCGAGTAATGCCAACTTTCTAGACAAGTTCATTTGCTTTTCATCGTCCAAACACCATCCCAATCGGCCGGAGGCGGCGTTTCTTTAAATTGGTCGCATCGCCCCACATACATCTGGGAAAGCTTGTCATCCGGATTGGCCTTTAGCGCCTGCGTAAAGTGTTTGATGGCGTTGTCCCATTGCAGTTTTTTATAACTTTCCAGCCCGCTTTTAAAACTGTCCAAAGCATCCATCATATTCGGAAAACTTTTTTCGGTGTGATAGTCCAACACTTCATAAATCGCCACCGGCTTTGTTTTTCCCTTCACGATGACTTTGTCCACTTCACGCGTGCGATACGTTGCCTTCACATTCGCCAACGTAAATTCGCTGATGATGATATGCGCCCCATACTGTTTACACGCCCCTTCTAAACGAGACGCCAAATTGACTCCGTCGCCAATCACCGTGTAGTCCATACGCTTCGCCGAGCCTATATTTCCGGACACAACCGTATCCGAATTTAAGCCGATGCCGATATCGATTTTTTTCTTGCCCTGGGCCAATCGCCTATCGTTATAGAGTTGCAGCTCTTTCATCATCGCAACCGCCGCCCGAACGCCGCGATCCGCATCGTCCGGATGCGGCAAGGGTGTCCCAAAAACCGCCATCATCGCGTCGCCAATATATTTATCCAGCATCCCGCCCTCTTTGGTTAAGCAATCCACCATAATCGAAAAATATTCGTTCAATAGACTTACTGTTCCTTGTGCGCCAAGCTCTTCGGTAAGCGTGGTGAAACTCCGGATGTCGGAAAACAGTACCGTCGCCATGCTATTGGTTCCGCCCAAAATCAGCTCCCCTTCTCCGAGCACTTTGTCGGCCAACGCCGGATCCATATATCGGGACATCGTTGATTTCATCCGTTTTTCATTGCTGATATCTTCGATCATGACCATGGTTCCCATGGCTTTTTGCTTGATACTGGTTAACGGCAGCACCGTCACGTTAACTGAGTGCCTGTCGCCCCCAAAATTCAACTCAGCATCCATCACAATGTTATCGGTGGATTCCGGCGTACAACTTTTAATTTTTTTCCAAAGCCATTTATTGGGGCCTGAAAACAGCTTTTGCGCTTCTTTATGAGCTAATTTTGCCATGTCGGATTTTAATATTTTTAGGCCCGCCGCGTTACAGGTCATAATTTTGCCGTCTTCGTTGATAGTCAAAACGCCGTTGGTCATACTTTCCAAAATACTTTCGTTATAGTTTTTCATGTTTTGAATATCGTCGAAGAGTTTGGCATTTTCGATGCCGATGGCGATTTGAGAGGTGAAGGCGATTAACCGGGCCTCATCTTCTTTTGTGAATGATCCGCCTTTTTTATTAAGCACCTGTGTGACACCAATCATCTTGCCGTCTTTGTTGCGAACAGGCGTACATAAAATCGATCGCGTAAAAAAACCGGTTTGCTTATCAAAACTTGGATTAAATCTCAGATCGGCATAGGCGTGAGGAATATTGATCGATTTTCCAGTTGTAAACACCGTACCGGCAATTCCCATATAATTTGGAAACCGGATCTGCGTCTTACCCAATCCCTCACCCACTTCGGTATAAAGCTGGTTCGTCTTTTCGTCGTTGATAAATAATGTAGATCGATCCGCATCCAACATCTTGGTTATGGTCGCGATAATTTTGCTAAGCAGCACGCTCAACTGAATTTCGGACGATACCTGGGTCACCACGTCCAAAAATTCGGACTCTTGTTTACGCGCTTCTTCCATTTGCTCAATCACCAAGTGGCTTTGCAACGCAATCGCTGCCTGCTGTGTCACGGCCATCAAAAGAGCCAGGTCTTTATCCGTAAAATGGCCTTTATTTTTATTCAAAATTTGCGAGACGCCGATTGTTTCTCCTTTGAGAGTTTTAAGCGGCGCGCAAAGAATCGTCTTAGTAGTAAACCCGGTGCGTTCATCCACCTCACGATTAAACCTCGGGTCGGCATAGGCATCTTTAACAAGCGTACTTTCGTTGTGAGTGAACACCCATCCCGCAATCCCGCTATTATTTAAAATGCGGATTTCGCGCATAAAATTCCCTTGCGCTACCCGAGAATAGAGTTCGGAGGACTGTTTGTCGTTGAGAAAAATTGTTCCTCTTTCCGCGCCAATCATACCGGTGAGCATGGATACCAATTTCTCCAGCGCTTCGGTTAAATTGCGGGAGACCACCAATTCGTTAGTGACTTTCAGAAGAAGATGTTCGGTTATTTCGGTTGTCTCAATTTTCATGTTCAGTCTTTCGGCGCAACAACCGGATGGTTTCGCGCAGCTGTTCTTGCTCATGGTTAAATTGGGCCTTAAGACGCTGAATGGCCTCATCCCGATCGATCACAAATTTTTCCAGCTGTTCGCGTAGCGCGCTAACGGCGCTTTTAAGCTGGTTGATTTCTTCGGACGCCTGCGCCAATGCCTTCTGGCGACGTTCGGTTTCTCCGATTTGAGATTTCTCAAGCTCGTCGCGCAAGGCCACAATCGACGACTTAAGATGGGCGATTTCCTTAGCCGGTAGGTTTTCAGTAAACGCGGAGGCAAAGCTCATGCCTCTGTTTATGCCCCTTTCGGGGCAAGATTAAACTATACCGGAATTTCGGGCTCTTCGACCTTTTGGTTGACGTCTTCGGTGACCGGCGCCGGTTGATCTGTCTTCTGATTTTTCAAGAAGTTCAGCCAATCAGTCGAATCTTTGGCTTCCGGATTCAACGCCAACGCCTTTTTGAAATACTGCGATGATTTTTGCGGATTATTAGAGAAGTAATACACCAGTCCCAGATTGTGATACAGCGCCCAATTTTTTCCATAGTAGCTGAGCGAGCGATAATAATAGGTCTTCGCCTTGGCGTAGTCACCCATCATATGATAGACGCGCCCGATTTCTACCAACGAATCTGTCGAGGCCGGCGTGTAATAAAAATTCTTGTCCAGTCGATCCAACGCCACAATTAACGCCTCTTTTTGCCTGCGATTAAGTTGTTCAATGCTATTGATAATCTGCTCTTTCAATCCCAAAAATACATTGGTATCCCAGCGCACGGCCTTTAAGTAGGCCATCATCATGTCAAACGTCAATTCCGTCACATGAGCGGTAATCGGTTGTTTGAAATTATAAAGATCATCCGGGCCAAAATGTTGAATCCAGGTGTGGTAGGCGTATCGGGTTTCTGGCATATCTTCCAGTTTCAAGCCCATCGTAAAGCAATTGATGCTGAACGTATGATTATAATCCTTGCGGTCCCAGCTTCCTCCCCGCAATTCGCAGTAGCGGCCCAGAGCGTGGAAATTCACCGACATCGAAAAACTGCCGTGGAAATTAAAATACGGATCGCCTTGGCCTTCCAAATCATCAAGGGTCGACCCCCCTTTGTCTCCGCTAAGGATCAACAACCGGCCGTTGGCAATTTTTTGCAAATTGTTAATAGCCGTAAATCCTCCAACCGGGATCAGAAATTTCGAGGTTTTCAATACCGACTTGTACTCTTCGATAATGGTATTAATTTCGCCAAAAGCATAATTTGTTTTGTCAATCGGGCGATAGTCATGGGTAATCTGCAAATTGGAGATCTTGTTAATATCCTGGGTCGGACTTTCCAGGCCTTCCGCCACCAACAAATTGGTCAAGCCTTCATGCAATTGCCCATTTTCGATCTTATAATAGTCGTACCGAATCGTATCAAAATAATAGTTGGCAATAACCCCAATCGGGTTTTTTACACTGCCAGGGCGAAGCAATCGGTTAGAATGCTGCAGGCGAATTTCAACATTGGGATCATCGCAGTCAAAAATACCGAAATCGACGAGCCCTTTATCAAGAAACGGCTGAAATTGCTTTGTTTTTCTCCAATGATCGACGTTGGGCTGACAAAAGTCGGTCAACACGTAAGTAATTTTTAAATCTGTAAGTTCAAGTCCCTTGATAATATCAGCTAACGCAGTCACAAAGTGGAACCCAAATTTTCCGTGGCCCGCGCCCATCTCCAAGATATAAACGGGCTCCGCAGGATCGATCATCCCCTTGCGTTTGCACTCCTGAATATAACGTCCCATGGTCTCCGCATAAAAAGCGGCAATATAGACGTTTGAAGAAATATAGAACGGGACATTGTTAGCCCACGCCTCGATACCTTTTTCCGTGAAATATTTGCGTTGCAAATCCCATATTATCGATTTGGATAAAATCACTCCGGTTTCAATAGCGTTATATTTTACCGGGACCGTCTCCGCTGTAGTGTCGATAATATTTTCTTGTGTTTCCTGGGCCATTTTAGTCGCTCCTTAATTGAATTAATTATGACTGAATTCCTCAAATTTGGAAGTCTTAAACATATTACATACGAAAAATGTCTATTTTCCCACGCAAAAGCGCGAAAAAATGCCATCTAACACCTCTTCTGTAATTTCCTCGCCAGTCACCTCGCCAAGCTTCACGATGGCCGACTTCAAATCTATAGACAGTACATCATCTTCCATGCGATTTTCAATCCCGTTCAACAACTGAGACAAATTGGTATTCGCCTCTTTTAAACACTGCAATTGCCGAACATTGCAAACAAGGTCAAGATTCACATTTGCATATTTTTCCGAAAAATCACGATGTAAAGATGCTTTTAATCGGTCGATGCCTTCGCCCGTTTTAGCGGACAACAAAATTTCAGGATAATCGCCAAACGATTTTTTAAATTTTCTCGATCGATCGATCTTATTGTGAATGACATAAATATTCTTTTTGGATTTGATTTTCTTATAGATCATTTCGTCCTCGTCCGTCGGAGCCTTTGAAGAGTCAACGACCCATAAAACAACCTGGGCAGAGTGAATCAAAGTTTTGATTTTTCGCATTCCCAGGGATTCAATATAGTCAGTCGAGGTTCGGATCCCGGCCGTGTCAATAAAGCGAAACATCAAGCCCCCTAACTCCACATCGACCTCAAGAAAATCTCGGGTGGTGCCGGGAATCGACGTGACTATGGCGCGTTGTTGGCCGGCCAACTGATTGAGAAGAGACGATTTTCCTGCATTTGGACGGCCGACGATGACACAATGAACCCCCGAATGAATCAGCTGGCCGTAATCCTGTAACTGAATCATCATTTCCAATTCACGAACAATCGAACGGATCTCTCCGGCAAACTCGCCGCGATCCAACCCATCCACTTCGTCGGGAAAGTTAATCGACCCTTCAATTTGCTCAAACAAAGTCATCAAACGCGATCGAATTCGAGACACCTGCTTAAATAAGCCACCCTGTAGATGTCCCAAAGCTACTGCGTGTCCCATTGGGGTTTGGGCATGGATCATATCAATAACAGATTCCGCGCGGGTCAAATCGATTCTGCCATTGATAAACGCTTGCCGGGTAAATTCCCCCGGAGTTGCCAACCGAGCGCCCAACTCCAAAACGCTCATCAATATTTTCTTTAAAATATACGGACTGGAATGAGTTTGAATTTCGACGACATCTTCGCCGGTATACGACGCGGGTCCCTTAAAAAAAATAC
>CAYGHZ010000022.1:0-17741 GCA_964349635.1 uncultured Candidatus Marinamargulisbacteria bacterium | reverse complement strand
CATCATCTCAATTCCAGGTAAGCTCATCGGGCGCAATTGCCGCCGCTACGGGAATTACATCATCCGGCGCCATTACCTTCTCTGGCTTGACAAACACTGGGCCGGTGTATTCAACAGCAGGCGGTGTTTTGAATTCCGAAACACAATTGGCGGTGAGCCGAGGCGGTACCAATTCAACATCATATACCGCCGGTTCCGTAGTGTTTGCCGGTTCTGGGGGAACCAGCTTGACCCAGGATAATTCCAATTTGTTTTGGGACGATACTAATAATCGGCTTGGGATAGGAATAGCCACTCCCGGCACGGCGTTGGCAGTAAACGGCGTGGTTTCGGGCAACCGATATATTTCGACGATTGCGACGGGTACGGCGCCTTTAACGGTGGCAAGCACGACGTTGGTGACTAATTTGAATGCGGACTTGTTAGATAGTCAGACCGGTTCGTTTTATCAGAATGCGGATAACATTAATGCCGGAACGTTGGTGGTGGGTCGCGGAGGAACCGGGACGGGGACTCAATTTACGCAAGGGTCTGTGGTATTTACTGGTGCCAGCGGCGTTTATACACAAGATAACGCCAGCTACTTTTGGGACGATACTAATAATCGCCTGGGCATTTTGACTACTACGCCAGCCTCCTCTTTATCTGTGGGAGCATCATCTCAATTCCAGGTAAGCTCATCGGGCGCAATTGCCGCCGCTACGGGAATCACATCATCCGGCGCCATTACCTTCTCCGGCTTGGCAACCGGTCCCATCAAAGCGACGGCCGGTGTCTTGAGCGTGGCGTCGGTGAACGTGTCCGATATCACGGGAACACTGCCAGTGACTAAAGGCGGTACCGGTTTGTCTTCGGTCGCGATAGACAATATTATTTATACCTCCGCTTTAAATACTTTTAGCGCGTCGCCGATAACCTCATTTGGACGAAGTCTTATCGACGATGCGGATGCAACGGCCGGACGAGCGACGCTTAGCGCGGCAAAATCAGGCGCTAACAGCGATATCACGTCGATTACCGGACTAACGACCATGTTGGCCATTAATCAAGGTGGAACCGCGACCAACAACTTTACCCTCAATGGTGTTTTGATAGGCAATGGCACATCGGCTATTAAAAACACGGCTCCGGGAACATCCGGGCAGCCCTTTATTTCGGGCGGTTCCGGCAGCGCACCCGCCTTCGGAACATTGGCTTTGAATACGGCGGGTAACTTTAGCGGTCAGCTTGGCGTGGCGCAGGGTGGCACCGGGACAGGTACGGCATTTACGGCGGGTTCGTTGGTTTTCGCCGGCGGTAGCGGAGTCTATAGTCAGGATAATTCTAATTTGTTCTGGGATGATACGAATAATCGATTGGGGATAGGGACTCTTACTCCGCTAATGACGTTGGAAATAAAAACATCCGGGAGTAATTCGCTGCAATATGCCCAGATGCTTACGAATCCTAACCTAATCGATAGCGGCGGTACCGCTACAGGGATATTGTTTGCAGCCGAATCGGGTAATTTTGGAAAAGGAGCGCTCGTGTATGAGCGCAGGGCCGATTTTGGAAGGGGAAGTTTTTATTTTTTGCAAAATACCTCTTCGAATGTCGATATTCCTACCTTGGCACAAGCTGTTTTTGCTATTAAAAATGATGGCAATGTTGGCATAGGAACAACAATCCCGAGTCAAAAGCTGGAAGTGGTGGGAACGGTTAGCGCTAACGCCCTAACAATAAATGGCGGAAATGCCGTTACCTACGGTACCTTCACTCCGACTCTCACTAACGTGTCCAACCTTGATGGAACGACTGCATTTAAATGCCAGTGGATGCGGGTCGGCAAAGTAATAACCGTGAGCGGAAAAATCGATGCGGACCCGAATTTCACATCGACCTCCACCAAGGTCGGAATTTCGCTGCCTGTTGCTTCCAATCTTGCGCTGAGCAACGATTGCGGAGGTACAGCTGCCACGCCTACCATAGCCGGTCAATCTGCTGCTGTTCTTGCTGACACCACCAACGATCGGGCACAGATGGAGTGGATTGCCGGAGATACTTCTAACCAGTCGATGTATTTCTCGTTTACTTATGAGATAAAGTAACGTTCAAATGTTTAATTGATCATTCGATCGGGAAAGTATATCTTGACAACTTGACAAGATAAAATATACTTCACTTTATGAAAACATTGTCTGTCGGAGAATTAAAAGCCCATTTTTCAGAGGTTCTGGCGGAAATCAGAGCTGGCCATGATGTCGCGATTGCCTACGGTCGAAAAAAAGAGACGTTGGCGGTTATCGTCCCCTATTCGCACTATTCGCCAACGACTCGCAAATTGGGGCTTTTCAAGAATAAAGCTAAGGTTAAATTTGGCCGTAATTTTAAAATGAGCGATACCGAATTTCTCCGCTCGTGAATTATTTAATCGATACGCACGTTTTGATTTGGGCGCTGCTTGAACCGGCAAAATTAAATAAGAAAATTGAACGCGTTCTGACTGAGCCAAAAAATAATATTTTTGTTAGCAGTGTTTCGTTATGGGAGATTTCTCTTAAATTCTCATTGAGAAAGCTGAGTTTAATCGATTTTATGCCAAATCAGCTTCCGGCCATGATTCAGGAAACCGGATTTATATTGATTGATATGGAAGCAAAAGATGCGGCGACATTCTACCGCTTGGAGAAAATTGACGACCATCTGGACCCGTTTGACAGGATGCTCATTTGGCAGTCCATATGCCGCAATATGACGCTTATTAGCGTCGACCGACATTTTGGCGATTATTCACGGTTTGGCGCTAAGGTGTTGTAACTATTTCCGTCGATAAATATTTACTATGATGCGCCGATTCATTGACTGATTCTTGGCATTGGCTATTCCGGCATCGTCCCGATTGGGGGCCAAGGGCCGGGAATCTGCAAAGCCAATGGCTTGAATGCGGTCGGTGGGGACACCCTTTTCGATGAATAACTGCACCACGTTGATGGCGCGGCTGGCGGAGAGTTCCCAATTGGATGGATATTGCGCCGTCTTGATCGGTACGTCGTCGGTGTGACCTTCCACTTCTACTACATAATCATACGTCATGTGCGTGATGGCTCCCGCCACCTCGCCTAAAACAGGCAACATGTCCGGCTCGATTTCGGCAGATCCGACTTGATACAAGAGATTGCTTGCAAACTGGACTTTTACGCCTTCCGAGTCGGCCGTAATCATGGCCATATCGTCCAGTCCTTTTGTTGAAACGATCGATTTTAATTCATCACGAATTTCGGTAAAGGGAAGCTCTACCGGCTTTTTATATAATTCTTTACTCAAGCCTTCTTGCATTTGTTCCATCTTGGATTGGTTGGGGGTTGACATCGATAACATCAAAATAAAGAACGTGAGCAGCAAGGTGATGCAATCGGCGTAGGTTAGCAGCCACAGTTCTTCACCGGGCTTGCGTTTGCGGTGCTTTAGGGTGATCGACGTCACAGTTTTTCCTTTGCAAGGTCGATATGAAATTCGTCGTCTAAGAAGCTATTGAGACGATCCTGAATCTCAAAGGCGCTTTTGCCTTCGGTTAGCATCAAAAACCCTTCCATGACTAACACATTTCGATAACGAATCATCTCCATGGTTTGCTGAACCTTTTCGGCTCCCGGCTTAAAGACGAGCTGGGCCAGAATGACGCCGTAAAGCGTGGCCAGAAACGCCAGGGCCATCCCCTTCCCTATCTCGGAAAAATCACCGCCGACTTTTTCAAGGGTGATTACCAACCCAATAAGCGTTCCCACCATTCCGAACGCCGGCGCGAATCCGGCCATGGTGTGCAAAATATTGGATTGCACCATGCTGCGCTCGAATTTGGTTTCGATAGCGTCGCTGAGCATCTGACGCAACTCCGATCCCTTATAGCCGGCCAGCACCATTTCGGAACAGTACCGAACGAAAGAGTCTTTCAGCGGCCCCGTCTTTACCGTGGTTTCGAAGGCTTTCATGCCTTGGGTTTTGGATACGTTCGCCCATTCGATAATTTGAAGAACGTCGCGCACCAGGCTTTTGGGGCTGATGTGCACGGGGAAAATAATTGTCACCAGGCTCATTAGGGCTTTGGTGACGTAACGCGCGTGATAGGAAATCATCGTGGCGGCGATGGTTCCGCCGAACACCAGCAGAAAACTGTGGTAATCGAAAAACATCCGGTAGTTTTTGGTGCTTAAAACGACGGCGGCGCAAAAAATCGTTACGCCCAACAGGATCCCAATGAATGTCCAAGGCGAAAAAACTTTTTTCATTTACAGTTACCCCCTTCTTTACTGTGACAGCAGTTCGATTAGCTCCTGATTATTGGGTTCCAGCTTCAAGGCTTGGCGCCAACTCTTTTGCGCTTCTTCTTTCATTCCCAGTTCGTAATAAATTGAACCCAATCTTGAATATAGTAGCGATTGGTTGGGTGAAAGTTGGATGGCTTCCTTAAGCGCGGCGATCGCCGCCAGATAATTTTTTTGGTAATACAGATCGAAGGCTTTTGAATAGAGAGTAACGACCTTATCGTCCACCTGGTACGATGTCGTCGGCCATACGTTTGCCGTGGGAATCGCTACTTTTGACACGCGCGCTTGTAATACCCTCAAAATATTTTGATACGCGCGCAGTTGTACCTCAAGCTCTCGTCGGAGTTTTTTGGATTCTTCCAATTCTCTCCTGATTTCGGCGTGTGTTTTGACCATATCGCGGGTGAGTTCTTCGTTGATCAGAATATTTTGGGTGACGTCCGCCGCCGCGAGGGTAACTTGGAAAAGCAATAACCCAAGCACCATTAGAATTCTCACGGCGCCATTTTCTTTTCTAAATCAGCAATATGTTGCTTAAGCTCGGCATTAGATGGATCCAATTCCAATGCCTTTTGCCAGGTTTTTAACGCCAATTCTTTTTTGTCCATTTGCAGGTAGACAGATCCCAGGCGGACGTAGCCAATGGGTGATTTGGGCATCAATTGAGTCACGAGTTGGTATTCTTCCGCGGCCAGTTCATATTCCGCCGAATAATAATATTCAAGGCCGTATTGCATATGCCGCAGGATTGCTTCAGAAATCGCATTAGAGTCGTCCTTGGGACGGCCGGCCAAGGATTTTTCAACTTCTTTCAAAATGCTTCTCGTGCTGATTTTTTCCTCGATCTCCGGACGTTCGGGGTTCATTATTTGCTCTTTGAGCAGACTGAAGATGTTGTCCTGGAAGCTAAGTCCAAACGATACGATATGGGATCGATCGGTCACGTTTTTTATCGCCAACGGAGTGGTCATTAGATAAGCGTTATACCCACTTACCGGCATTTTAAACCCCACGTTCAATGCTCGGCCTTCCCATTCGACAATCAGGGTCCCGAAGCCCACGGCTTGATCAAGTCCCAAAAACGTATTGACGTTTAGCGATTCGGCGTCGCGGCCCAATCCGATATGATAATTTCCTTTATACAGCGGGATTGACAGCGTGTAATTCAATTGCAAATCAAAAGCGGCTACGGCATAAGTTCCGATCGGTTTCCATCCCACGTTTTGAACGCCCATTCCTATCCGGTGGACGAGGCCTAATCGACCGTCGATCAATCGAAACACCTGACCGTACATTCCCGAAAGAAATGTTTGTCCGTCGAGCACCTGCATTCCGTATTCGATTCGATCGGTCAATGCCCAACGCGAAAAAACGTTGTATCTCCTGTCGATATTTCCCTCGGAAATTAATGTTGTTCCCAATATGCCGTATTCAACGAGGCCCATGGGGCGGGTTTTGGCCGATGGGGTATTAAATAAACTACCCGGCCCCATGCTGGCGGCCACGGAGGTGGTTAAAAGAAGTAAACAGGCGCCAAATCTAATGCCCCACATAAATATAGCCCACGGATTTATTGTTAAATTTGCAAAACATCGCAGTTTTAGTAACGGGATCGGAGGGGTAAAAATAATGGACGTGGCTGATGTGGTGTTCGATTCTTTCCAGCTGGATGGCGGCGTTTGCTTCCGCCAGTTTTTTTTGCACAAATCCCATGATTTCCTCGCCCAAAAATTGTTCTGATAAGGTAAACGCGGGCCGGGTTTTGCGTTCCATAATGCCGCGACCGCCCATCATACGGTTAGCCAGGACATAAATTATTTTTGGATCGACCGCCACAATCAGGCCCTTATCGTTTGTTTTGAAAAGGCCGATATAGGCAAACGCGGGTACCGCGCTGACAAACGAAGCATAAGGCGCTTGAAGGCTTTTGACGTCCGTTGCGTCAAAGTTGGACTTTAGAAGAGACGAGATGTGATCGGACAACTGTAAGGCAAAGCGTTGGAAGGTCATTTTTTGGCCCTACTGCGTTTTAGAAGATGCAATGCCGGTATTTTGTTCAGTTTTTCGAGATGCCGGGCGTCTTTGACCAAGCTTAATTTCGCTTTATCGACGGCTTCGGGGGAAATTTCCGGTGGGAGAGTGTCTAATTCCTGCTTCAAAATTGCTTTGGCTCGATCGGGCAGATTGGTGATGATTTTATCGCGAAGGCTTGCTTCCGCGCTCTTTAGGCATACGGCCAAATCTTTGATTGGAGTTTCCATTTCATAAAGAAAATCTTGAAGTTCCCTGTCGGAAAAAACAACCAAATCTTCAAACGTAAAAATGAGTTCGTTTAATTTTTCGACGCCGGGATTGTCGCCTTCGTTTAGGCTTTCCATCAGAGAGGTGCGAATCTCATCCGGCATACCTTCGATTACCCGGGATAATTTAGCTAATTGAACGCTTTCTCTCATGATTTCTTCGGTGCGAACAGAACTTAATTTTTCGCCAAGCCACGAATGAAGTTTGGAGATCAGATCCGGATTTGGAGGGTCCAGATTAAGAATGAGCGTCGAAATAGCCTGCGCTTTTTCAGAGGGCATCTTTGAGATGAGACGCGCCAGCCGATCTTCCTCAAAATTGCTGAGCGCCAAGGCGGCCAGCTGTAAGGTTTCGCGTTCGAAAAATTGCAAAAGCTCTTCGTCGGACATTAATTTTAGGTAGTCGAATCGATCATCGCTTTCCGAAAGTTTGAGTATTTTTTCCGAAACGTTTTTTCCGCCATAGACAACGGTTTGTGAAACAGCCAGTGAATAGAACTCTTCGACAATCTCGCGGAGCGTAGTTTCATCGATCTGGCCGAGAGCCGATATTTTTCTGAGTAAGATCTTGGCTTTATTCTCGTTTAAATGCGAAAAAATCGCCTTGCTGGTTCCCGGGGAATTATTTTCTAAGAACACCAATAATGCGGCTGCGCGATCTAATGCCGGAAGCATAAGCCCCTCTATTCTTTCTCGATCCAGTCGGAAATGATTTGCGCTACGTCGCCGGGTTTGGATTTGGATAAGTCAACCACGGCCCGCCTCTTTTCCGAAAATTCCGATGCCTGTTCTTGGGATTTTTCTTGCGCCATTTGCTTCAGCCTCTCGTTCTCCTTCTCCTGAGCCTTTTCACGGTTTTGGGCAATTTTTCCGGCCACCTTGAATCCTCCCCACGTTGCGGCGCCTGCAAGGATCAGAGCCAGGAGCGCGATAAAATACCATTGATATTTCGAGACGATCATTTGAGCGCCTCGGATGTTCTTTCCCATGGAATACCAATTTACAAACCTATTGGCGATATTCATGTACGTAATATAGATGGCGTCGCCCCGGCCCGGCGTGCTACCCACGGTGTTGCGAATCAAATCTTTTAGATCATAGGGGCGAATGCCGGATTGTCGAAACCGTTCGGTATCGATTACGACGCTTATAAATAGCCGTTCGATTTTATTACTGGGTACAGTCTTTTTGGTACTTCGCTGATTAAATACGACGTATTCATCCTGCGCCTCTTGTTTTATTGTATTGGATGATGGCGTTGCCAGTGCGGACGCGGTTGGAAGTAGCGGAAACCCGGGAAGATTTTGACTGATATTGGGGTTGCGTTGAAGCCGAGGCACCCATCCCGGTAGGGTTCGCATCACTTGCCGGGCGGCCTGAGGTTGATCCATCGTATATTTTTGAGTAAACGTTTCTTTGACAATTTGAGGATCCAGCCGAACGTTTTGTTCTTCTTCGACCACGGCATTGATCGGCGAAATGACGGAGATGTAAAAACCGTCATGGCCGAACAATTTACTTAACAGATCGGCAAGATTCTCACGGATCCGGTTTTCCTGCGCCTGTTGGAAGGCTAAATTTTCTCCGGGCGCAAATTTGTCTTTATGCCAATATCCAATAAAATCTCGGCTGCACTTTGAAAAGCTAAAAGTGACCGCCAACAAGATAATTAAAATATAAAATATCTGCTTCAGTGAAAGGCTCATTTATAATAGGAGGGATACCGAGAAATTATATCACATTATTTCTTGGCGCGTTTGGCAATGTCCGCAAAAGTGATGGGCTTTTTTGTGTCTTTCTTAATGATCACCGGCGAGAACCCTTGCGACTTTTTTACTTTTACCGGACTGAACGGCTCTTTTGTAGCTACGTAGGTATCCGGCGGCGGTGAGTCGGATAGTTGTTCCTGTGGCTCCTCGGTTGCTGGAGGATCATAGTCTTCTGCCCAAACCAAGCCTGAGATCAGAACCAGAAAAACTGCGAGTGTGCCCTTGATGTTCATATCTAGTTATATACCCTTCCGAAAATATTATGAAACTTCGATGTTTCGCATTTTTTGAAACGTGGAATAACTCTTTGCAGATTCACTATAACCTACCCAAAGGGAAATGCTAATGAATGAACAAGAAATCAAACATATCATTGAAAAAACAAAAGAAAACTCGGATAACCGAGCGCCGGAAAAAATTCACTATATGATGGATTTTGGCGACTTTACGATCCAATACGAGTTTTCAATTAATTAGGATTAGATTGACATTTTGAGGGGGATTCTGAATACTTAAATCAGAAGGAACCCATCCCGAAACCTTCTGAGTTACCTAAACCTTATAGAAAAGCATTCGGGATCAGGATTAGGATAGCCAAGATTACTAGTATAATCTTGGCTATTTTTTTGATTAGATTTTTGATCCGTATCACCCCCCTTCCGACGTTGAAAAGGTAATTGTGTCTTCGGGGAGGCTTGCGCCTTTATGGATGGGTTTTGTGTCAGTTTAACATGTGTTGAAAAACCCCAAAATGCGTGGTGCGGCCGTCCGAATCGCTTAGGCGTTGCCAGTTGGTTTTGTAGTAGGTTTCCCAAAAAAGCGGGTCTTCGATTTTTTTGAAATTTCCGTTCTCCAGAAGCTTTTCTTCCATATATATCCATAAATCTTCAACGTCTGTGGAGATATAAATTCGCCCGTTCTTTTTTAATTTTTGATTTAAGATTTTTAGAAGAGACTGATTGATGACGCGACGCTTGTGATGACTTTTTTTAAACCACGGGTCCGGATGGAAAACAAAGACGTTTTCCAGGCTTTGATCCCCGATCATGTCTTCCAGGCAAATTTGGGCGTTTCCATGAACCAAATAAACAGTGGGAATATGCCCTACTTTGTCGGCAACAAGCTTCACTGGCTTGGGACGTATTTCAACCCCCATAATATTTCGACCGGGATTTTGGATGGCATAATCGTGAATAAATAGACCCATTCCAAAGCCGATTTCCAGATCGACGGGCTTAAAGTCGACCTTTTCCATGCGATGGAAATAATGAAACGGATTGCTGTGGGTGCGAACCCTGGGCATAGAATTACAGCGGTAGTTGCGCTTGCTTTACTTCGTACGAATAAAGTTTTTTGACGTCGTCTTTATCGAAGTGCAGGGCATACGCTTTATCCTTGGCTATGCCTAACTTCACAAGGGCGGCATAAAAAAAGGTGGTGTCTTTTGGCAACTTTTCCGGTTCAACCGGCGACACGTAATCCGGATGCTCAAGTTGAATCATTTTTGAGGTGCCGTCTTTGACATCATAAACGACTTCATAACCATGATGTTCGGAGGGGATTCGCTTAAATTCGCACGATATTTTTTTGTTTGCGGATAACACGGTAAACGGTGCGGCGACAAAGAAAAAACCTTCTTCTTTTTTGATTTCGCCATTCTCTACTATCAGATGAAAGTCGGGCATGTGATTATCATACTTTACAATAGTTTGGGCCGCAAATATACTTCGATTTCTATGAAAATCCATGAATATCAAGCAAAAGAAATTCTCAAGAAATACAAGATTCCTGTTCAAGACGGCGTTATCGTAGATAATCCCGCCGACATCACAGCCGCCATCGACAAGGCGGCGCAATTGTTTAGTACCTCGCAATTTGTCATCAAGGCGCAAATTCATGCCGGTGGCAGAGGCAAAGGCGGCGGCGTTAAATTCTGTACCGATCGCGCAAAGGCTATTGAAAACGCCAAAGCCATTTTGGGTATGACATTGATTACTCCCCAAACCAGCGAAAAAGGTCAAAAAGTTAGAAAAATTATGGTCGCTCAAGCGATGGATATCGAAAAAGAATATTATGCCGCTATTACGTTAGATAGAGCAGCTGGCAAAAACGTGTTTATGGTGTCGACCGAAGGTGGCGTTGAAATTGAAGAAGTAGCAGCCAAGACGCCTGAGAAGATTATTAAAGTATGGATTGAGCCGGGTTTGGGTCTGCAGGCATTTCAGGCGCGAAAGCTAGCGTATGGTCTGGGAATGGAAGGCGACATTTTTAAGCAAGCGGTTCCTTTCTTTATCAATTTATATAGATGCTATGACGAAATGGATGCTTCGATTGTTGAGGTTAATCCCCTGGTCGTAACCAAACAGGGTCAATTGGTGGCGCTGGATGGCAAGTTTAATTTTGATGATAATGCGCTTTATCGCCACAAAGACGTGGTTGAAATGCGCGACGAAAACGAAGAAGATCCGACCGAAGTGGAAGCCAGCAAATTTCACCTTAACTATGTGAAATTGGATGGAAATGTCGGGTGTATGGTCAACGGCGCGGGATTGGCGATGGCGACCATGGACATTATCAAATTAAAAGGCGGCGAGCCGGCAAACTTCTTGGACGTGGGCGGCGGCGCCAATGTGGAAACGGTAAAGAACGGCTTCCGAATTATTTTATCGGATCAGCATGTCAAAGCGGTGTTGATTAATATTTTTGGCGGCATCGTGCGCTGCGATCGCGTGGCCAACGGGATTATTCAGGCGGTTGAAGAATTGCATTTGAAGGTTCCGGTGGTGGTACGTCTTGAAGGAACGAACGCCGAAATGGCGAAAGAACTTTTGAGCAACTCGAAAGTATCTATTATTGCGGCTGGGTCGTTGGATGACGCGGCTGAAAAAGTCGTGAAGGCGGCGAAGGGATAATTTTATGGCGATTTTAGTAGATAAGAACTCACGCATTATTGTTCAAGGCATTACCGGTAACGAAGGATCGTTTCACGCCGGGCAGTGTTTGGAGTACGGCGGTAATGTCGTGGGCGGCGTGACTCCTGGCAAGGGCGGTCAAAAAGCCTTGGAAGGCAACGTACCGGTATTTAATAGTTGTCATGATGCTCGCGCGACTGTGGGTGCGAATGTGTCCCTTATTTTTGTTCCTCCGGCGTTTGCGGCGGACGCCATTATGGAAGCGGCGGATGCCGGAATTGAATTGATTGTTTGCATTACCGAAGGGATTCCGGTTCGGGATATGGTAGGCGTAATGAGCTATTTAAAAAATAAAAACAGCCGATTGATTGGGCCGAATTGCCCAGGTCTTTTGACTCCGGATCAGGCGAAGGTTGGAATTATGCCTGGGTTTATCGCCAAAAAGGGAACGGTGGGTGTCATTTCCAAGTCCGGTACACTTACCTACGAAGCGGTGCATCAATTGGTTAAGGCGGGGTTGGGTCAATCGACCTGTGTTGGCATCGGTGGCGATCCGATTATTGGGTCGAAGATGGTGGATATTTTGCAGTTGTTTGAAAAAGATGTTGAGACTGACGCGGTGGTGTTGATTGGCGAAATTGGCGGATCGATGGAAATTGAGGCGGCTAATTTTGTTAAAAAATCGATGAAAAAGCCGGTGATCGGGTTTATTGCCGGTCAAACCGCGCCTGCCGGACGACGGATGGGTCACGCAGGGGCGATTGTCTCCGGGGCGGACGAATCGGCGGCGGCTAAGATGAAATATATGAAGAGTTGTGGGATTCATGTGGTGGATTCGCCGGCGAAGATTGGCGAGACCGTGAAAGCGCAGTTAGTGGCGACCGCCGGCAGAATATAGAGTCCGGACAATATCAGATTGCCAATAGGCCTTGGTGTCAACGTCCATTAACGTGAGCTTGCCGCCCCACCCTGCGCCCTGGTCGAGCGCCCACACGTCGCCCATTTGCACAGGCTCCAATGAAAAGGACTCTGTGGTCGTATGCCCGAGGAAAACTTCGTCGTAAGTCGTTAATTTTTTCTTCTTTTGGAAAGCGTTTTTGAAAAGTTCGCGATCCCAGGTGAGTGTTTCGAGCGATTGATTTTCGATTGGGATTTTGGGGTCAAACCCGGCGTGTACAAAGAGTTTGTTGTCCGGCGTCAGGTAATAAAGGCGGCTGTTTTTAAAATAATCGATATGGCTTTGGGGAATGGCGTGGTTGCGATAGGAATTGACCGTCTCGCGTCCGCCCTGGGACAGCCAAATTTCTTCGCGCCATCCGTCCTGCATCCATTGCCAAGCCCAAACGTCGTGATTGCCCAGAATCGAAATCAGATGGCGGACTTTTAATAGCTCGTCGATGCACTGGCGAGTGTCCGGCCAGCCGTCAACCACATCGCCTAGGAAAATGAGTTCGTCGTTATTTGGGTCGAATTTGGCGCGGTCAAAGACCTGTATAAGCGCCTTGTGTGCGCCGTGAATATCGCCTAGAACCAATCGTCGTCGTTTAGGGTTCATCTTGATCACTTTATCGAAATAGTGTCGGGTAGTGAAGTGTTTAAAATTCTTGTATTTTTGGTATTATTACATGGCAAATGCCAATTTTTTTTGGCAAAATTGGAGGGTTTGACATGGAAGCAGTATTGGATCAGTTCGGTAGAATCGTAATTCCAAAACGTGTTCGGCTTGATTTCCATCTTCGTGTTGGCGAACGGTTGGAAATTGAGGAGGTGGACGAGGGGATTTTACTTAAGCCGCTTCGTAAAGAGGGACATTTACTTGAGAAAGACGGGGTCTTGGTGTTTAGCGGAGATTTTGGGGCAGATGCCAGTGACTGGATAAAAAACGCTCGAGAAGAACGTTCGCATAGGTTTTTTAGTTGAAAGCGCTACTTGATACTTCAGTCTTAGTTGCCGGGATGATTGACTCTCATCCACATCATAAAACCTGTATAAGTTGGCTTCGAAAAGCGGTGCATCGGGAAATGAAAATGGTGGTTGCTTCTCATAGTTTGGCAGAGTTTTATCACGTGTTGACCCGATACCCTTCAAAGCCGCAGCTGTCTACCGGCATGGTTTTAAATTTGATTGAAGATAATATTGTCGGCGCAGCCAAGGTCGTTAGTTTGTCTCCTAAAGAGTATCTAGCGGTTATCGAGAGTCTTGCAAAAAGAGGTTTGGGAGGTGGGCAGATATTTGATGCTTTGATTGCCAAAGTGGCGCAGGTTGAAAAGGTGGATAAGTTGCTGACTCTCAATACATCGGATTTTCTGCGGGTTTGGCCCGATGGGAAGAGAGCGATACAACATCCTTAAATAACAGCGTGTAGGTTTAGCGCCCGCCCGTGATGGGTATGGTTATAGTATCTCATACCAAGCAGGCGCACATATGGGCACGATAAGGCTAGTCCTATATTTATTTCTGGCCATTGCCCTTTCTGCTCCACTGTCAGGGCAAGCCGTTCAGCTGCCGACCGATATCGGAACATCGGCCAGAATGATCGGTATCGGCAATATCGAAGGATTTGATCCTTCGGCTGCGGGTGTGTTTGAAAATCCGGCGGGCCATATGGGTCGAAGCGTATTTTCGGTTTCCGGCTTTGCGACGAGGATCATGGACGAGGTCAATTATGCCAATATCGCCTTTAAATTAGTATCTCCCATCGGAGTGGTTGGTTTTGGAATGGCGGATACCAGCACCGGAGGTCTTCCGGCTACATTTCGAAACACAAGCAGCGAGATTGAATCCCGCGGCGATTTTGGGTTTCGAACGATTTTATCAAAGCTTACTTATCAAGTTCCTATTTGGGAACGCTTGGTTGCCGGCGTTGGTTTAAACTATTTTTACTCGGAATCCCTTAACATCTATGCGCGAGGTTGGAATGCCGATTTTGGAATGGCGTTGGATCTGAATGCATTTCAAATCTCCTCGGTCGTCAAAAACCCGCTTACCCTCCAAAAAATACGCTATTCCAACGGAGGATCGGCCACCTTTCCGTTTCAATGGACAGTTGCGGGCAAATATTCCACAGGTGTTTTTGAAACCTATGGGCAATTCAAATGGCTTCGGTTATCGGAAAATCCGCTATTAGCGGCAGGTTTGAAAGTGTATCCGGTTTTTCCGAATAAAATCTTTTCTTTTTCCGCGGGTATTCGAGAACTGACGGCAGGTGATCGAAAAATAATGGTGGCTCCGCTGGGTCTGGGATTGGAACTTGGACAGCTTGATTTTCATTTTGCTTACAGCCGCAACGACTATGTCGGCGATCCCAACAACTATTATGTTTCGCTTACTTCAAATTTTTAGTTTGCTGATTGCGTTGATCCTATTGCTGCCTTCGGATCAAACGGCGGCGGTATTGTTGAAAAAATATAGTTGGAAAGGCCATCGAACTGACGCGCCCCAACCCGCTAAGTCGAATTTGGTCATTCGAAGCGTGGTCGATAAATCCGTACGCATCCCGTCCGGATCCCTCCCTCCCGGGGAATTTAGCCTAATCAAAGTGAATGATTTCCCGATTTTAAGCCTCAAAGCAGCTGCTCCGTTGATCGGCGCTCCGCTTGCTTATCCGAATCCGATGCCATTTACCCAGGGAACGGGCGTTATCAGTTATCGATTAAGCGACCATATGGATGTCGACTTAAGAATCCACAATATGGTGGGAATGACAGTCTATCAAACTACTTATTTTGCCCGATCGACGGGTGGTAGTCTGGGATATAACGAAGTGCCGATTTCAGCTAGTCAAACTGGCTATAGCCTTCCGGCTGGGCTTTATGTTTTTATTTTGATGTACAATAAAGGCGTTATCGGCAAGGGGAAGTTCGTCGTCGTTCCATAAGGGGCTATTTATGAGAAGACTGTTAGGATCGGCCATGCTACTGCTTTTATGCAGTTCGTTGGCGTGGGGGATTCCAAAGTCAGTCAATTTTCAGGTCACTTTGGCGGATAAGGAAAAGGGGCCGCTTAACGGCGTTTATAATGCCATTACCACTATCTATGGCGAACGGGGCGAACCCCTGTGGCAAGAAACTTTGGAAAATTTGAGCTTCGTTAACGGCGTGGCTGATTTGGAGTTGGGATTAAAAACTCCGTTTACTTCCTCTCTTCTAGACGTTGTTAAACCGACCCTCGGAATCTCGGTCAACGGTCAGGAAGTGATGATTACGATGGAATCGTTTCCTTTCGCCATTTTTTCAAAATATGCCGAAGTGGCCCAATCGATTGAATGGAGCAATATTAAAAATAGACCCACGACGCTTAACGCCACTCAAGTGGTTGGATTTTTTCCTTCGCTAATTTCAAGTGGTCCGGTTGAATCCCGGGCGATCGGTTTCAAGTTCCCGGATGGTACCGTTCAGACGACGGCGGCAAGCCGTGATGTACCCAGCGGAGACGTGACCGGCGCGATCGGTCGCCTTTCGGTGGTGCGAATTCAAAATCGACCGGTGGCTTCGACGCTGCCTACATCCGGACAGGTGTTGAAGTGGAATTCCTCGGCAAATCGTTGGGAGCCTGGCGCCGTTACGGCGGATATTGGAACCGGGATACCTGGCAGCAAATTTACTAATGATGTCGGATATGTAACCAGCGGTTCCGGGTTTATTACGACTTCGGGAACTGAAACGTTTACTAATAAGACGATCAACAGATCCTCTAATACCATTACCAATCTCAATATTGGTGATTCGGATATCAGCTCGATTTCTATTGCAAAAATTACAGGGTTAGGGGTTTTGGCCACGCGCAACACTATCGTTTCGGCGAATATTTCTTCCGGAATTCCGGTCAGCAAGTTCACCAATGACGCAGGATATTTAACCAGTGGCTCGGGATTTATTACAACGTCCGGAACCGAAACGTTTACTAATAAGACGATCAACAGGTCTTCTAATACCCTAACGAATCTCAATATCGGCGATTCGGATGTCAGCTCGATTTCTATCGCGAAAATTACCGGGTTAGGGGTTTTGGCGACCAAAAACTCGATTGATCTAGGGACAGTTCAGGCAACAGGCACCCTATCCTCAGCAAGAGTATCCGGCGCGTACACAGGGCTTACCGGAGTTGGCACGATTTCATCGGGGGTTTGGAACGGCACGTCGATTGGCAATGCGTATATAGATGACACGATAACCCTGACCAATCTGACACAAGTGACGAATCGAGCTATCTCCGATACGACGGGAACACTGGCAGTTAATCGAGGTTGAACTAATGCTACTGACACCGCTACCGCGCGTTCAAATTTAGGATTGGTCATTGGAACGGATGTTATGCCTTTTGTTAGCCTTGGCGTGTTGGCAACGCGGAATGTATTGGATTTAGGAACGTCGCTTGCAACCGGTACGCTTGCATCGGCTCGAGTATCCGGCGCTTACACCGGAATCACGGGAGTCGGTACGATCTCGTCCGGGGTTTGGAACGGCACGTCGATTGGCGATTCGTATGTAGATGACACAATTACATTAACAAATCTCACGCAAGTGACGAATCGAGCCATTTCCGATACGACCGGAACCTTGGCGATTAATCGTGGGGGAACGAACGCGACGGATGCTGTGACAGCACGCTCTAATTTAGGACTGGTTATTGGAACCGACGTAATGCCGTTTGTAAGTCTTGGTGTATTGGCAACGCGGAATATATTGGATTTAGGAACATCGCTTGCTACAGGAACGCTTGCATCTGCCAGGGTATCCGGCGCTTACACCGGAATCACCGGAGTCGGTACCATTTCATCGGGAGTCTGGAACGGCACATCGATTGGCGATGCGTATGTAGATGACACGATCACGCTGACGAATCTCACCCAAGTCACGAATCGGGCTATCTCCGATACTACGGGCACTCTCGCAATCAATCGTGGGGGTACCAATGCCACCGACATCACCACCGCACGGTCTAATCTGGGATTGGCGATTGGATCGGATGTACAAGCGTATAGTGCAGGTCTCACAGCTATTGCAGGGTCTACAACGGCCAACATTCGAGCCAATCTTGGACTGGGTGTATTAGCAACGCGGAATGTATTGGATTTAGGAACGTCGCTTGCCACGGGAACGCTTGCATCAGCTCGAATATCCGGCGCTTACACCGGAATCACCGGAGTCGGTATGATTTCGTCCGGTGTTTGGAATGGCACATCGATTGGCGATGCGTATGTAGATGATACGATCACGTTGACGAATCTCACCCAAGTAACGAATCGTGCTATTTCGGATACTACAGGAACGTTAGCGATTAATCGCGGCGGCACGAACGCTACAGATGCATCGACCGCGCGTTCCAATCTGGGCTTAGCGATTGGGTCGGATGTGCAGGCTTATCACGCTAGTTTGGCATCGATTTCGGGGCTTACCACTGCCGCCGATAAGATGATTTATACGTCGGCTTCCAACACCTATGCAACTACTGATC
>CAYGHZ010000021.1:0-18143 GCA_964349635.1 uncultured Candidatus Marinamargulisbacteria bacterium | reverse complement strand
TAAGTAATCTATACAGTAATACCAGTATTGACAATAGGAGGTAATGATAGTTGACAACTATTACATCCAGCTTAACCCAAAAATTTCAAGCTACGGTTCCAAAAAAGATTCGCGAGCTTCTTCACTTATCCTATGGGGATAAAATTGCTTTTATTATCGACGACGCCCAAGACATCCATCTGCGGAAAGCGACTCCGCTGGACATGATGTATGCAAAGGCTATCGAGTCCACTTTGGGCGAATGGGCCTCCGATTATGACGACGAGTCTTATGCGAGTTTATGATCGTTTTGATGTCATTGCCGTCCCGTTTCCTTTTACGGACCGCGCCGCCACTAAAAAAAGGCCGGCTTTGGTGTTGTCTTCCGCCTCGAAATTCAATAGCCAGGTCGACCATGTCATCTGCGCTATGATCACCGACGCTCGCCATGATCCTTGGGCCTTGGATGTGCCGGTCTCCGATTTAGAGGCATCCGGATTAAAAAAACCTTCGATCGTCCGGTTCAAGCTATTTACATTGGATATTCGGCTTATTATAGGGAAGATCGGCAGAATCGAAAAAAAGGATCAAGAAAGAATAAACAAAAATCTCAAGAAAGCGTTATTTTAACGAATACCCACATCCTGGCAAAAACGACGGCTTAGCGAAAAATCGTAACGGGTAGGGATACTGCCGACAAATATACGGCCTTTTATAATAAATAGAACAGCGATTGTTTTTTAAGTATCTGCAGCGAAACACGACCACTTGCGCTTCCGGCGATTCGCCTTTGACCTCAAAGTTATAGACAAACGCATACCAGCCGATCACCAGATGTTTCAAAATCGGCCGATTGAGAATGCTTTTGTGCAAATAGACCCCGATATTATGGCAACAAATCCCGCGTTTCAGGCACTGGCCGGTCACTTGATATTTGGGCTTAAATACCGATCGGACGATCCATGTGCAAATCCCATCGATATCCCGGAAAAATCGAAGGATAGTTCGCAGAAATATTAGGAATATTTGCATCATGGTTTATAGTTACTATATCCCAATTCCCAAGGAGATCACTTATGGCAAAATCAGGCGTTTACAAGAAAATCGAAGTCGTTGGCGTTTCCTCCAAATCCGTCTCGGACGCGATCGAAACCGCCATATCCAAAGCCAGCAAAAGCCTTCGAAATCTGGATTGGTTCGAAGTCGCCGAAATCCGCGGTGCCATCGAAAAAGGAAAGCCGACCTATCAGGTCGCTGTTAAGATCGGTTTTCGTCTGGAATAAGCGTGCATAAGGCGAAAAAAAGAAAATTTGGCTCCGCCAAAGGAAAACACTTGGTGTTGGTCACCCAAGATCGCCAACCGTCAAAATACGACGTAAAAACGTAGTGGCTATGACAATCACCCTCTCCCTCTGGGGGAAGCGCAGGGGTGAGGAAAAGATTAAATAACTGTTTAAAAATAGACAATTTAGGGCATAATTAAAATGCATCCATGGAAATTTTTATCCCCGACAATGACCATTTTCGATTCATCTATGACCTCGGTTTGCGCGCGGCGCAGGCGGGGTTAAGCATATTAATCGAAGGCGAAACCGGCACCGGAAAAATGATGCTGGCCGATTATATTCATCAACAAACCAAGCCTCTCAATCACCTGGTGACGATTAATTGCGGCGGCATTCATTCCGAGACGTTGGCATCGTACCTTTTTGGACATGTCGAGGGTGCTTATACGGACGCCAGAAACAGTCGGGTCGGCAAGCTGCAATTGGCGCACAAAGGCATTCTGTTTATGGATGAAATCGGCAATATGCCGCTGGAAATTCAGGCCAAGATCTTGACCGCGATTGAAACCAAGAGTTTTGAGCCGTTGGGTTCGAACGAAAAAATCTCATCTGATTTTCTACTTATCAGTGCAACCAATAGCAATTTGCAAAAGGAAGCCGAAAAAGGCAATTTCCGCGTCGATTTGCTGTATCGGATCCGGCAGGTTCATATCCACATGCCTACGCTGCGCGATCACAAAGACGTGATTCCCCAGTTCGCGCACTTTTTCTTATCGGAACTCAATGCCGAATATGGAAAAAAAGTGGTGCTTTCAGACGAAAAGATGCGCGAACTGGTCGAACGGCCTTGGTATGGCAACGTTCGAGAGTTATATAACGAATTAAAAACGTACGTGGCATTGGGCGAAACCGGGCATTCGGTTTTCATTCCTTTCACCTCGATGGGTGTGACGGGCTCTCTAAATGACAAATTGTCCTCGGTCGAGAAAGAAGAAATTACGAAAGTATTGCAGCAGACCAAATTTAACGTCTCGAAAGCGGCGCTTATATTGAATATGAAACGTCCGACGCTAATTCGGCGGATGAAGGAACTGGATATCCGAAGAGATTATGCGAGTAGTGGTTCAAAAGCCTAAGATCGTCTCGCTTCCTCAGCCCAGGTTATTAAGTCACGCTAGTTTGGCCAAATGTTTTCTGGTGGGGGCGCTGATGGTTACGCTGCTGGACGATATTTTTCATGTTCGAGGCGGTGTTTTGCATTATCCGGAACGCAATGTTTTGAAGACATTGTTGCTCTTTGGCAGCGTTGGGATATTGGCCGGCGCAGCGGTCCCCAGACTGGATAATTTATTTTCTGTCCGGCCCGAGGCGGCTCGTGCGACAGTTGTGCTGCGAGAGTTTGCGCTCTTGACCCTGATGTATGCTTTAAGCGCGGCCATTCCCGGCCGGTATTCAAAGCCGTTTTCTTTATGGCTGACGAGTATGGCTGTGGCGCGAGCGTATACAAATCATCAAAATTCGGATCCTGCCGTGATTCTTCATACGGTGGGTTTTGGCATTGGCGGCGCGTTGGGAGAGCATTTAATATCGTCGACCGGTCACTTTTATTACCGGCATCGTGCTTTGGCTTTGCCGGGCCTATCGGGCTCCGGTGTGCCCGCTTGGCTGCCGCCGTTTTGGGCTAACGCATCCCACTTTATCGTTAATTTCGTTCGATTTCTTCCTAAAGGCTGATATGTTACTCTTTTAATATCTATGCGCCTTTTTATGTTGCTGACTCTGCTCGCGGTTACCGTCGCGGCAGCCTTTTATTTTTCAGATTTTGGAAAACCCAAAAAAAAGCCGCCGGCTGTGGTGGTCGTTAAACGCCAAGCGGTTCGGCAGGTCACGTCGAATATCGTCGCTATTTATGCTGGCTCTCTTTATAGCTTCGCCCTAAAAGGGGACGGGACGCTGTGGGCCACGGGCAGCAACGACTACGGGCAGCTGGGCGTCCCCAAAACATCCACCGCCAATCACTGGATCAAGATACTTTCGGACGTACAAGAAGCCGCCGCCGGATACGACCATGCGATCGCGTTAAAACGTGATCGAACCGTTTGGGTTACCGGTCGCAACCTGTACGGACAACTGGCGCTGAAGCACAACAACGATGTGTTTCAGTGGACAAAACATATGCTTAATAAGAAGAAGCCTCTGGAAGTGACCGGTAATGTCGCGGCAGGGTGGGGGCAATCGTTTATCGTAGACGCCGACGAAGGCACTCTTCGGGCGTCCGGACTAGATTGCAAGGTCGATCTGGCGCGAAACAAAGATAATAATGTGAATCGTTGGGTGGAGCTTGCCAGTGACACCAGAAAAGCGCGCGGTGGGTACGGCTTTATCCTGTTGATCAAAGGCTCCGGTCTCTGGGTGCGCGGCGCCAACTACGATGGCCAATTTGGCAAAGGCGATCACAACAGCAGTTACGAATGGTCCAGCGTTTTAAGTAATGTCGAAGAGGCGGCTGCTGGGGTGGGACACACGCTGGCAATTAAGGCCGATGGCACGCTTTGGGTCTCCGGCTGGAACGAAAATGGGCAGTTAGGGTTGGGGGGTACGAAAAATAAAGAGGTTTGGGTGCAGGCGATGGATGCCATGAAAGATGTGGCCTGCGGCTGGGCGCATAGTTTGGCGCTAGGAAAAGATGGCGTTTTATGGGTAACAGGCCGCAATGACAATGGACAGCTAGGTCTAGGGTCGACCAACGATGTCCACACCTGGACACGCTCGCTAGACAACGTCGTCAAAATCGCAGCCGGCAAAAACCATAGCCTGGCCCTTCGAGGCGACGGCACCCTCTGGGGCGCCGGCAGCGACGACCAAGGCCAACTTGGCACTGGCCAAAACTACGGCTCTTCGGCTTGGTTTCAGATTTTTCAGTAAGCCGAAAAAAACCGATTTTTAACTCTCCCCTCAATCTCCGCAGCCAATGCAAACCCGCCGCAAAACGGAGCTAAAATGGTGACCCAACGTACAAGCCCGGGGTAACCGACGGTTTTTCCGGCGCCCAAGGCAAACGCAAATGGGCGTGGGATACCGCGTCGGGCCAGCGGGTCGATGTTATTTTTGAACGACTCGCGGAAAAGTTGGAAATAAGGCTTTGGAGTGCCGCCCTCGGCGTGGGTGCGGTACAGAATGGTGATGGAATCCGCATATCCGCCGCCGCCAAGACAAGCGACCAGCGAGGCTGCGGAAATAGCGCCAAAGGTTTGGATTGCGGTGCTATCTGTATATTGCGAAATAACGGCTTTGGATTTGGGCGTCACATAATCCAGCCAAAAATCAATGGCTCCAAATTGCGCCACGCGACCACCGGCTCCTCGAAACACAACCTTCGGACCTTGGGCGAATAGAGCGTGTACGGTTTTAAAAATGGATGGGTTGATTCGTTTTCCTGTCGCGGGATCCACGGCCATCATTTGTTGGCCGGCATAATCCAACGTTACGGACAGCAGTACCTGCACGGGAGACGAAAATCCGGCAACTGTGGCCGATCGGAATGCGCTCCCTTTTTCCAGCGCTTGGGACAGCTCTTTGCTGTCTCCGATTTGGGAGTTGGCAAAATTCATCGCCTCTATTTTTACGACCCGCCGCGAAATGTTGGATGCCGTCGTTAGCAGCGCCCCATATCCAAACGAGCCCATGCCGCCTTCCGCCATCCGCGCTTTCGCCGCTTCGCCCAGACTGGTTTGTTTCGCAAATCCGGCGGTTCTCATGACTTCTGGCCCTTGGCAAAGAATTCCCGCCACGCCAAAACCAGCGATGGTGGAGGCTGTCTTTAGCCATTTTGGAGGGGCAGAGGAGGTGCCGGGTGAAACAGGTAAAAGACTTCCTGACATAAATAATTAACCCCCGCAAAAAAGTATGAGTAAATCTTGTAAGCAAAGTATCAAATAATGCTAAACTACGTCTATAACATGAAACGATGGACCATCTTATTTTTAATTTTAATTAGTCTTGACGCAAGCGCTGCGCCGCTGACTCTACGCCAAGCCGAAGACCGTGCCTTGCAGTCCTCAAGTCTTCTCAAAGCTTATGCGGCCGATCGCCAAGCGGCGGCTGAACAATCCGGCGCTCAATTTTCGGCCCTAGTTCCCCGAATATCTCTACAAGGCAATTATACGTATATCGGCACGATTCCCGAGTTGGCCGTCGGACCCGGAGCTCCGATAAAAATGGGCTCAAATTCCAATTACAGCATCGGGCCGGTTTTGAACTATGTGTTATGGGACGGATTTTCGGCTATTAATACGTATCAAGCCACCGCAAAACTGGCGAAGTCTCGCGAGGCGGAGGAAGCCAATGCCCGGCTTCAGGTTTTGTTGGCTGTTCGTTTGGCCTATGTTCAAGTTCAATTATCGCTCGAAGAGCTTCGGTTGGTAGGTGGATCGCTTGATCTGACTAAGGCGCAGCGCAAGGATGTTCAAAATCGCGTTAATGTAGGGGCAGCCACGCAGTTGGACCAGTTGGTGTCTAATCGCCAGGTTCTCTTTTACGAGTTGCAGAGCAAACAAAAACAAGCGGAAGTCGCTGCCAATCTTAAAACGTTGTTTGCCTTGACCGGCGATACGGTTCCGGATTCCCTTACGCTTGATTCATTACATGATACCGTGACTGAAGAAGCGCAAGCGGACCTGACGCCTCCGGATGACGGGCAGCCTCAAATTCGCGGAGTGGCCCTAAGCGCGGAATCGGCGCGTTTGGCTGCGGATAGCCTTCAGTCCAAACTTATGCCCACGCTTTATTTATCCGCTAGCAGCACTCTTGCATATCCCAATGGCCCGGTGTTACAGCAAATTAATCAAAATACAGCGTCGGTTATTCTGTCGATGCCCTTGGTTTTGGGCGACCCAACGTCCCATTTGGTCGCAGAAAAACGTCAGCAAGCGGAAGCGGCCCATTATCGGGAAGAACAACTGCGAACGAATCTACAGCGCGATTTCTCCAAATCCAGCGAACTGTTGAAAAGTCTGATTGAGCAAAAGGCGCTTTCACAGAAAGACGTCGAACAGTCCGAATCCGTGGCCAGGCTTTATTACACCTCCTACAAAGCCGGAAAAATTAATCTGATCGATGTTCAAACCGCCGACACCCAAGCCCTGCAAGCCAAGGTCGGCGCGGCGCGTATCGACGCCCAAATATTAGTTCAGTTATTCACATTAAAGGCCCTATCGGGTAAGGAAGTTTAGAATATTTACCGATTTCGTTTTATTGTCGATCTCGAGAAAGGCAAGCCGACCTGCGCCTTGGATAAGGCATTGAGAGTTGCAGTTATGCTGGGCATACGTTTAGAGGTTATTTCTAATTAGAGCTTCATCAGGTTAAGATACCCACTATGAAACCAAGATTACTCGAAAATCCACCTTTGACTGAAGTTGTATTCGACCTAAGGACAACTGTTTCTCAGGATATAAAAATTGAGCAGTTAGAAGAATTGCATGGTCAAATGAAAAAAGAATATCCTGAAAAAAAATCAATCTATATAGGACAAGTTGAGCTTAAAAACGATAAGCCCGGCAGTATTCTCGCTAAACATCTTCATTCTGGTTTCCGCTTTACGTCTGAGAATGGGAACAGAATAGTCCAGTGTCGTCAGGATGGATTTACGTTTAACCAACTGAAACACTACCCGGGCTGGAATGACGCGATAGATGAGGCGCGAAAGCTTTGGGGCCTTTATAAGGCGACCTTGATGCCCGAAGCCCGGCGAGTAGCGGTAAGGAGTATCAATAAAATTGAGTTTCCTTGCTTTCCGGATAAGATTTTAGAATATGTTTCAATCTTTCCAAAATTTCCGGATGACTTTCCACTTGTGGAAAACAGTGTGGTACAGTCGCAGTTTTCTTACCCTGGTGGTATTAAGGCCATAATTACTGAAAAAATAATTTTTGAGTCTCCTATTACATCCTTTCTTCTTGATATCGACGTTTTTTTGAATTTTGAAACGGGGATTATTGACGAGGAACATATTTGGAATAGTTTTGATAAAATAAGGGAAATAAAGAATAAGGTGTTTTTTGGTTGTATTTCTGAAAAGGGAGGAGAGGAGCTTAAATGAAATTAGCGGAAACTAACCTTGCTATTGAGAGCCCGTATATTCAAAGTGATAGTTATAGCGTCTCTTCTGAACCTTTCTTTGTACGTGAGTTGGAGGGAGCTTCTATTTCAGTTGATTGGAAGTACTGGTTGAAAAACGAAGCTGCGGATTTATTTTTTGATTGTTCGCAACAAGGTTGGGATGGCTATAATGCTCAGCCCATATCAAACGAGTCTGTGAACTGTGTTCATCATTTAATTGATATTCTTCCTAGGAACATCGGTTTTCCCGATTTGGTCCCCGAGCCTTCCGGTGAAATTGGTCTTCAATGGCGCAAGGGGAACGAAAAAATGATAGTAATAAAGCTTGCCAGACGTAGGATTATCTTTTCGGTTATTCTTGCTTCAGACGAGAAATATAGCGGGCAAAAGCAATTTATAGGGCAGATTCCGGTTCACCTTGAAAAGATTCTTTCAATTCATTTTCCGCAATAAAAGCGCGAAAGAAGCGTCCGGCTTGGTTCATCCAAATGATCATGTTGGACGTTTTGTATTTGAAAAAAAGTATGTCAAAAACAGCAAGGTATCTTATGGGGCTTTCGGTCCCCATACCCCTAAAAACTCGCCTCCTAAAAAGTTGGAGACGTCGGTTTTCTTAATAACTAGGCTGAAAGATTCTCAAATTTGGGATATTAGGAAAGGGATTGAGCGATTAAGGGCCCGGCCTCTTTTAGGTAGAGCGGATGTTATTGCGCAGAATGTGTATGACGTAAATCTAGAAATTTATTTATGTGATGCTCCTAATACAGTCCCTCATTTTGATCGTCATGCGAATTTAGTTGGCTGGCCGAGTGATGAAAATGAGTTGATTATGAGGGCTAGCGAGCTTGCGCTTAAAGCATCATTTTCTGTTTTTAAAGGAGCCTAAACCATGTCCAAAACTAAACTAATCATCCCCGCTATCCTAATCCTAGCCGCCTCGGGCTTCACCATCAAAACCTATTTTTTCCCTGCCGAATTCCGCTATGCCGGCACCTTGGAAGCCACTAAGGTCGATATTTCAGCCCAATTACCCTCTTCAATTGCGAGGGTGCTGGTTAAAGAGGGAGATCACGTTACAGCCAATCAGGAATTAGTCAGCTTGTCGGGAGAAGAAGTTCGAATCGCGTCGCGTCTGGCCAATGCCAATTACGACCGAAATTTGAGACTTTTTAGGTCGGGGACTATTTCGCAAGACACGATGGATCAATTCAAAAACCGCAAAGACGAGGCAGACGTTCGCATGAGTTGGGTCTCGATTAAGTCACCCCTACGCGGAACGGTCTTAAGCGTCTATCACCAGCCGGGAGAATGGGTCGCGCCGGGGGTAAAGCTGCTCACACTCGCGGATATCCAAAACATTTGGACCTATATCTATGTCCCACAACCCGAGATCGCCAACCTGAAAGTCGGGATGCTGTTGACGGGGCATCTACCCGAATTAAGCGGGAGAGAATTTGAAGGCAAAATCGTCAAAATCAACAGCGAAGCCGAATTTACGCCCAAAAATGTCCAAACCCGCGCAGAACGCACACGCCTGGTGTTTGGCGTAAAAGTCAGTTTCCAGGGCAACAACAACGACGAAACACTAAAACCGGGCATGACCATCGAAATCCAACTTCCCAAGAAATGATATCGATTTCCGTCCAAGGGCTTCACAAGTCGTTTGGTGCGGTTTCTGCCCTAAAAGGCATCTCGACGGACTTTGCTTCCGGCATCATGCATGGCGTTATCGGTCCGGAAGGCGCCGGAAAAACGACCCTGATGCGGATCATTTTGGGATTGCTAAACCCCGGCGAGGGTAGAATCGAGTTTCTTCAGGAGGGACAGCCCGTTTTATTTGAAACCATTCGCTCCGGCATTGCCTATATGCCACAACAACAAAGCCTCTACGCCGACCTCTCCATCGACGAACATCTCGATTTTTTCAGAGCGCTTTACGGCATCGAGCCCCAGGCCTACAAACAAAAACGCGAGGAATTACTCCACATTACGCGACTCACCGAATTTGTAGATCGCCCGGCCGGAAAGCTTTCGGGCGGCATGTACAAAAAGCTAGGCCTAATGTGCGCCCTGCTACGTTCGCCAAGCGTTATGTTGCTGGATGAACCAACCAACGGCGTCGACCCAATCAGCCGCCGCGAATTTTGGGAACTGTTGCACCGTCTATTAGATCAACACATCCTGATCATCGTTTCTACTGCCTACATGGACGAAGCTGAACGCTGCGGCAACGTTAACTTAATCTCCGAAGGCCGATTGATTGCCCATGGCGAGCCCAAAGCGCTGCTGATGAAAGAAAATGTGAGGAATTTTAATGAATTATTCTGCCGTTGATGTCCAAAACCTAACCGTCAAATTCGGCGAGTTCACAGCCGTAGATCATATTTCATTTAATGTAAGCCGAGGCGAAATATTCGGGTTCCTAGGCGCCAACGGCGCGGGCAAAACCACGACCATCCGAGTCCTTTGTGGCCTACTCACCCCTGACGAAGGCGTTGTGACCGTGGCAGGCGTCAGCCTGGATCATGGCGAATATGCCATCAAAAGCAAGGTGGGCTACATGTCCCAAAAGTTCACGTTATATAACGATTTGAGAGTCGACGAAAATTTGGATTTTATCGCGGCGCTTAGAAAATTGGATAAAGTGACCTACCTCAAACGCCGAAAAGAATTGCTCGATTTTATATCGTTCGATCGACCGATGAATAGCATCGTTCAGGATTTATCCGGCGGTATCAAACAACAAGTCGCCCTGGCCGCGTCGCTTTTGCACGATCCGGAAATCGTATTTTTGGACGAACCTACCGCCGGCGTTTCACCCCCGTCGCGGGCGCGGTTTTGGTCCCTGATCCGGCAATTAGCCGAACGAGGAAAGACGATTTTTGTAACGACCCATTATATGGACGAATCCGAACAATGCGATCGGATTGCGCTCATGCGGGACGGAAAAATTATCGCGCTCGACACGCCTGCCGGCTTAAAGGCAACCATAACCAATGTGCCTAATCCAACACTGGAAGATGTGTTTATTCATCTGGTTGGAGCAAAATCATGAAACTATTTGTCTGGCAACGCTCGGCAGCCATCGCCAAAAAAGAAGTCTTCCACATCATCCGCGATCCCTTTACCTTGGCGTCGGCGTTAGCCTTACCGGTGTTTATGGTCATGATGTTTGGCCTGGCGATCGAATTCAATACGCGCAACATCCCATTGGCCGTCAGTGATTCCGATCAGTCGCAAAGTTCGAGGCGCCTGGTCGACACGTTTAGCAGCTCGCATTATTTCCTCGTTCATCCGATTGCTTCCCCATCGGAGGCCTCTAAAGAAGTGACTGCCGAAAAGGCGAGGGCGGCCTTAATTATTCCTCCGAATTTCGAAAAAGACCTCTTTTCCGGTCGCGGCGCCGCCGTACAGGTGCTGGTAGACGGCTCGGACAATTCCACCGTGGGGCCGGTGTTCGGGTACCTGGCGCGAATCCAGCGCATCGCCTCTCAGCGCATCGCCGAATTTGATCCTCCTGTCCCGTACCAACTTCGCACCCGCTTTTTATTTAATCCGGAACTTAATAGCCGCTGGTTTATTGTTCCGGGCTTGTGCGTGATGATTATGGCGATTCTGTCCGTGTTGCTGACAGCGCTTACCGTGGCCCGCGAATACGAACTGGGTTCTATGGAACTGCTGCTGTCCACTCCCGTTCGTCCGCTTGAAATTATGATTGGAAAGCTGGCTCCCTACGGGGCATTGGGGGCGATCTCCATGATCGTAATTTACATCATTTCTCGGACGGTGTTTGGCGTTCCGTTTGTCGGTAATCTTGGTGTTTTTGCCGTTGGTGGATTGCTTTTTCTTATCGGCTCGTTGGCCCAAGGCCTGTTAATTTCGGTAGGTACCCGCAAACAAATGGTCGCCATGCAACTCTCGATGATTACGGCCATGTTACCATCGCAATTATTGTCCGGCTTCATTTTCCCCATCGAAAGCATGCCCAAGGCTCTGCAATACCTCACCATGCTTCTCCCCGCCCGCTGGTTCATGGAAATCGCTCGCGACACCTACCTCAAAGGTTCGGGTCTCTTAGACCTCTGGGGCCCCTTCCTAGGCTTAACGTTATTTAGCGTTATCATTATCACAATGGGCGCCCGGTCATTTAAAAGGAATCTAGAACCATGACCCAAACCCTAATCGGCTTCATCAAAAAAGAACTTATCCAAACCCTCCGCGACCCCCGCATGCGCGTTCTGCTCTTCATCATGCCCATGATCCAACTAGGTTTATTCGGAATCGCCCTCTCCAACGAAATCAAAAACGTCCGACTGGCCGCTCATTTCGATTCGAATGACACGGTGTTACGTCAAATCTATGACCGAAGTATTGCCGGGGGCTGGTTCATTCCCGTCAAATCGGCCGAACAAGACCCGTTCAAACTAATCGAAGGCCGCGAGGCCGATGCGGTACTGGTGGCCCCACCCGGCGGATTCACGGCGGCATTGGGCAGGGGCGATGCGCATCTCCAACTCTTGGTCAATGCCACTAGCGTTATCAAAGCGCAGGCGATCGAAAGCTACTTGCAAGCGATTATACAAACGACGGTCAAAGACGAAATGAAAATCACCCAGCCCCAGCCACCCATCAAAATCGATTCGCGCGTTCTATTTAATCCGGATCTCAAAACGTCTATTTTTATGGTGCCCGGAACCATGTGCATGGTGATGATTATCACGACCATGGTGATGGCGAATCTGGCTATCGTACGCGAAAAGGAGATGGGGACGTTTGAGATGTTAATTTCGGCTCCGGTCTCGCGAACGGAAGTTATTTTAGGAAAAACCATTCCCTATGTCGTACTGGGATTGTCCAATTTCCCGTTAATATTGGCCGTTGCTGTTTTTGGTTTCCAAGTCCCTATGCGGGGCTCTATTTTGGTCTTATTGATAGCTGTTTTTGCCTTTGTTTGCACTGCGGTTGCTGTCGGCAGCCTAATTTCCACATATTGCCAAAATCAACAACAAGCCACTCTGGCCGGTTTCCTCATCATCTTCCCCATGATCATGTTCTCCGGCCTAATGTTCCCCGTCGAAAACATGCCCATCTCCATTCAATGGCTATCGTACATCGACCCGCTTTACCATTTCATGGGCCTGATGCGAAACATTATGTTGAAGGGCGGGGGCCTCTATTACGTCGTCATCCACGTCGGCATATTGGCCGCCCTAGCCATCGTCACAGTATTAGCCAGCTTCCGCCGCTTCCACACCACCCTACGTTAAAATCACCCTCTAATTTATGCTTTTTTTCCAGTTTTCAGGCTACCGATTAGCAGATCGCTAATATAGCTGACCCTGGCTTGGCAGTCGGCTAGTTGTTGGTCTGCAAGATCGGTTTCATGCGTGGATACCTTTACCGTTCTGTCCCTACTTTCTAAAAGAAACAGCTTTGGATAAAGACCTTTTGGGTAAATGGTAAAGTCTGCTTTGTAGTCCAATTGGGGGTTTATGATATGGATTGCACCCATTTCCATAGCGCAGAGACGGCGTTCTACTTCGGTGATCCCATGAAGTTGATGTTGCAAAAGTACGTTTAATGACCGGACGGTTCTGGGGGGATCCTTCAGTGACGAGCCTTTGTCTTTTGCGGCCAATGTCTTTGCCGAATCCGAAATGTCGGCGGCGGCTTGCGCCAAAAAATTGGCCATACGAAGGTGGCGAAAGTCCAGTCGGATTCCCGGTCTAAACCCGTGTTCTTCTAGCAGGATACGCAGCATCCAATGCTGGTTACTTAGGATCGCCGCATCCAACGCAGGGACGTCGTCGGTGTTTACGGTGTCCAGGCCTCCGAGGGCCTTAACCGTTTCCGATACGGCTGTGCGGAAAAAATGTGTTTTCTCATTTGTCGGAATCGGAATTCTAAAAAGGTTGGGGGAGGGCAGACTCGAAAACCGTCTTACGCCAGCCGTAGTACTATGCGTTTTATGCAAGGGGTGGCGATGGGTTGCTCGTGCTGCGATTGTTCCGGTTCTCAACAAAACGTGTGTGGCTCTCATTAGTAATAATACCCCTCCCCAGACAGCCGCGCTGGTTTTGCCGGAGCAGGTTTCGCCGCCGCCGGCGCCTCAAATACCAACCCCTTCCCAATCGTGATACTTACCATATGAGTGGGTTGCAGGTTGCCCCTCATCGGTACAAGCACCCCATAACTCAATTCAATAATAGGAAGCTGAAAGGTCGCGCCCGCGCTAGCGGTTTCTTCAAAATACCCGCCCCGCAAAAAAAGCCCCTCGGTTACATGTAACTCAAGGCCGACATTTTGCTTTATGGTAATGGGCGCCGACAACCTGTCCGTAAAAAAATCAGTCGACAAAATAAAATCCCGATTTGGATTCATGACCGCCAACCCCGCCGCAAGCGTAGCCGGGGCTTGAACCGAATCTTTAAATAAATCTTTGAACGCGATCCCTAAATTTACAGATGAGTTCGGATGCAAAATCAGCCCAAAATCGGTGCTCCACCCTTGTTTGGATTGCAACGAGTCGTTGACTAGTTTGTATGTCAGGCCCCAATCCACCCCGTTGCTGCCTCTTTTTCCATAGCCGAATGTTTGAACCGTCACGCTGCGACCGTCTTTGTCTTTCTTTTGCCATTGGCTATAGCCAAACGGGCTTAAATAAGCATAATAACTTGTAAATTGATCCCAGTTCGTTTGTTTATAGTCCAAGATCTCCGCCCTAAATGCGGAGCCGGGACGGGTTAACCCCGCCGGATTATAAAAGAGGGCAGGGCCTTCCTCCGCCACGGCCGTAAATGCGCCCCCCATGCTCATCGCCCGAATTCCCAGCCCCGATTTCAGCGTATCCACCGCCAAATCCCCGCAAAACGCCGATTTTGCAAAGAGAACCATTGAAAAAAAGAATAGAATTCGTCTCAAGATGGATTCATTGTAGTTCCCCCTTCCCCTTTAGGGGAAGGGTTGGGGATGGGGCCAAATCCCAATGTTTAATTTTTCACTATTCTGGGTATAAACCCAATCGCCGGGAGGGGGAAGGCGCCTCATTGTTTTTCTAGATATTCCGTACTTTTCTTCTTCTCTTTCTTCCATTCCACGCAACTTCATTCACTAGATCCGTACTTTCCCCTCCTTTTACCGATATCAGTTCGAAAATATTTGCCCTCAAACTGAATTTTTTCAGCCTCTTGATACGCTTTTTCAATGGCTTTACCCATCTCTTTGTCTTGTCCGATCACGCCCAATACTCGCCCACCGTTAGTAACCACCGTACCCTGAGCTTGCCGAAGGGTTCCCGCATGGATCACACCGGGATGCAGGCCCCGAATAATCTTTCCCTTCTCAAACTCCCCCGGATAGCCTTTTGACGCCAAAACCACACACACCGTCGTGGTATCCGCCCACTCCAATCTAATCTGATCTAATTTGCCTTCATTCATAGCGACGAATATGTCCAAAAGGTCAGTCTTGAGTTGAGGCAACACCACTTGTGTTTCCGGATCTCCAAATCGCGCATTGAATTCGATCACATATGGTTTTCCCTTACAAATCATCAGGCCGGCATAAATGATCCCTTTATAGGTGATGCCTTCTTGCTGCAAGCCCTTTAGAAGGGGCTTAAATACGGTTTCTAATACTTCTTTTTCAAGCGCGGGCGTAACCAACGGGGCAGGGCAATAACTTCCCATTCCTCCGGTGTTGGGGCCTTTATCTCCGTCAAATATCGCCTTATGGTCTTGGGCGGGAGCCATCGCCAAAATGGTCTTACCATCTGTAAAAGCCAGGATCGAAGCTTCGTCCCCGGTCAAAAATTCTTCGATAACGACTTGATTGCCAGCTTGGCCAAATTTAGAATTTAAAAAACAATCTTCCAGCGCCTGCCGCGCTTCATCAAACGATAGCGCAATCGTCACCCCTTTGCCTGCGGCCAATCCATCGGCTTTGATGACTACCGGAAAATGGCGCAAATAGCCCAGCGCAGAATCCAGATCCGTAAAGGCTTGGTAGGCGGCGGTTGGGATATGATTTTTGATCATTATCTCTTTCGCCCACTTTTTCGAACTTTCTAATTGAGCGCCCTTTAAATCAGGGCCGACAATCGCCAATTTTTCCGCCTGAAAACGATCAACGATCCCGGCGGCGAGCGGGCCTTCCGGGCCTACAAATGTCAGGTCAATTTTTTCTTTTTTTGCAAATTGGATTAGCTCGTCAATTTGCGTTTCGCCTATTGGGACATTGATACCCACCTGTTCGGTCCCGGGATTTCCAGGCGCAATATACAGTTGAGTTAGTCGTGGACTTTGCGAAAGTTTAAGCGCAATGCTGTGCTCTCGCCCGCCGGATCCAATAAGCAAAACCTTCATAAAATCGAAGGTATCATTTTAGACAAAACTCTTGCAACGAATTTTTTGCCTTTTCATCACTTCTCGCTATACTTATTCATGAATGGACTGGCAAAAAGTACTCACCTATATGCATGAAGGCGAAACGGCAACCACTAAATTTTTTGGCCGCGTCGATTCGGCAGAAATCATCGGACCGGTGATGGTTGCAATGGCCAATTCTGCCGGCGGCCGAATTTTTATCGGCATCGATTTAAAAAATGCCCATCTTTCCGGAACGTCGTTGGATGCCGGCTGGATACAAAATGTCATCGCGCACCATTGCAAACCCCGGTTCAAGGTCGGAGTCGAACTAATCGAAAAAAGCGAACGCCGCATCCTCTGCGTGACGATTCCAACCGGCCAACCCACCCCCAATTATTTCAATGAAACCTGCTACGTCATGCAAGGCAGTCAATCCCGACCCGCAACCGACGAAGAAGAACTAGAAATGCAAAACACACCTTCCCCGCCGGTGGCTGAGCTTGCAGAAGCCGCCGACGAGGCTATCTTCCAACAAGACCTCCATACCCTCACCTCGGAACTCCTGGAACTAGTCCGTCCAGAGCCCGCACAACTCAACAACAGACAACAAAAAACCCTAGAATTTTTAAACGAACAACCGGCTATCAAAAATAAACAATACCGAGAACTCTTCAACGTCTCCCACAAAACCGCGCATCTGGAGCTCGTGGCCTTAGTAGCAAAAGGTTACATTAGCTCTCAAGGAAATGGGCGAAATACCTGTTACAAACTAACGTCATGACGTGTGGACCATCTACATCGTCCAATGCGCCGACCAAACCCTTTATACCGGCATCACTACAGACATTGATAAACGCCTAAAAGCCCATAACTCCGGCAGAGGCGCAAAATACACCCGCGGTCGTTTTCCGGTAAAACTAGTCTACGCCCGTCCCGCTAACACTAAATCGGAAGCTGCAAAGGAAGAAGCTAGGATTAAGAAATTGCCTTCGAAAGCGAGGAGGTTGTTGTGCGGATTAGCTCTGCGCCCAAAACCGCTCGTCGAACCGCCGCATCCGCATCCTCACCTGTAGCCAACACCACTCCCATCCGCCGATTCTTTGTTGCGTTAGGTTTCCCAAATAATCGGATCTGAATTCCAGGTTGCGCCAGCGCTTCGCCAATTTCATACTCCGGTGCGCTAAACTCCCGATCCGCCAAAATCACGGAGGAGGCGCCGGGGGAACGAATTTCGGGCGGATGGACCGGAAATCCCAAAATCGCCCGCACGTGCAATGCAAATTCTGATACATCTTGCGTGATTAACGTGACAAGCCCGGTGTCGTGGGGTCGGGGAGAGACTTCCGAAAAAAAGACCTCATCACCTTTGATGAAAAGTTCGACGCCAAAAATGCCTCGGCCACCCAGATTGTCGGTAATGGTCCGAGCAATCGTTTGTGCTTTGACTAACACAGAGTCCGGCATCGCGTGCGGCTGCCAAGATTGCCGGTAGTCGCCGTCGATTTGAATATGGCCGATCGGCGGACAAAAGAAGGTTCCGTTGACGGCTCGAACGGTGAGTAATGTGATTTCATAATCAAATGCGATAAACGATTCGACAATCACCCGCGTGCCCTTGGTGCGACCTGCCGTCATAGCGTATTCCCACGCTTTTTTAAGATCGTCTTTCGAACGAATGACAGACTGTCCTTTTCCTGATGAGGACATCACAGGCTTAATCACGCACGGACAACCCAGCGTTTCGACCGTTTCGAGCAGGTCGTCAAATCGGTCGATAAATCGGTAGCGGCTGGTTGGCAGCTTTAACGTTTCGGCGGCCAGTCGACGAACGCCTTCGCGATCCATTGTAAGCCGCGCCGCTCTTGCCGTAGGAATGACCGTAAATTCATTTTCGATTTCAAGCAGATAGGAGGTATTAATCGCTTCAATTTCTGGCACAATATAGGTCGGATTTTCCTTTCGGATAATGCGATCTAGTTGTGCGGCGTCAAGCATATCCGCCACATAGCTACGATGAGCAACCTGCATCGCCGGTGCATTCTCATACCGATCAACAGCAATCACCTCAACCCCCAACCGCTGCGCCTCAATGGCCACTTCCTTGCCCAACTCACCGGACCCCAACAACAACAATTTACAGGCATTCCCAGCCAATGCGGTGCCGATCATCTGACTGCCTCCCAATCCTTCATTACACACTCATACCGATTCAAAGCCAACATCTCCCGAATCTCCCCAAGCGATCTCAAATCCGAAATCTCAAACTGTTTCTTTGCCTGACTTCCGGAATATCCCCCGGGCGCAGTATGAGATTCGGCAGACATCGACGTCACTCCTAATTTAATAAGCTTGTCTCGCAACTCCGCCGGTTCGCGAGTCGAAAGCGTAATCC
>CAYGHZ010000020.1:0-18342 GCA_964349635.1 uncultured Candidatus Marinamargulisbacteria bacterium | reverse complement strand
AAAATGCCGCCGTTTTTCGCTATGTGGTCAGCAAATTTAAGGAACAGGGCGCCGGCAACGCGATCTGGGTCTGGAGTTTTCGCATCGATGGCGCAGACTGGGATCACATCTGGCAAGCCTATCCCGGCGACGAATTTGTCGATTGGGTAGGGGTGATCGGCGCGAATATCGGGCCCGAATGGCAAACGTTTGAAGACGTTTTTTATGCTCCCATTCAAAAGATATCGAGCCATATTAAAACAAAACCGATTATGATCGCCGGTTTTGGAACCATAGCGGAAGGCGGCGATCTGAAACGATGGGTCACCAATATCCCGGTCTATCTTCAAACTACCTTAAAGCCCGTTCGAGCCATAATGCTCTCCGACCGATTTGATATGATCCCGCTAGCCAACGACGATCCGGTATTTCACAACGAATTATCGGAGATTCTCAAGCAGCCTGTATTTCATGCCAATATTGACGAGATTCAGGACGTCAAACCTTTTTGAAATACCTGTTAGGGTTATCGTTAGCGCTTTTTGTTCTGGAAATCTTCTTATTTATGCGCCTGAGAACAAAAAAGCAGTTGTCCGAGATAATGCACTATATCACCACTGAACATGTGCTGATTTATAGCCTGATCTATTTTATTATTTTATTGATCTGCCGATTTTTCCCGATCTTGTTTCCAGCTCTAATTTGCCTTCAACTAATTTCCGTCTCGGTAGATCTCTATCTATTCTTCAAATTAAGAAAGTAAGGCGGCCAGTTTGTTCCATTGAATGATCATGGGCTGACCCGACGACTCATACCTCAAATTTCCTCCATTCCGCAGATCTTCAAAGGGACTAACCCTGGTTGCGAATGGAGCCGGATGTTGATCCAGAGTCCTGAATTGGTGAGGCAGAAGAGTGAACGAACGCTCCGTAATTTTATCAATAACGGACGCTAAAGTGCTATCTTCCGCCGTCGGAATGATTGGAGGTGGAAGTTTCCTGAACGCCGCAATATAGGACAATATGAGCCGTCGATCGGATTGCGAGATGCTGGAATCCGATAAAATCCTGCTCATCAATTTTGCCGAATTTTCCAAGCCGGAATCTTTTTTTGCCAAAGCCTGATTAATTTCATCAAGGCACGAAAGGGAGGGGAATTCGGTCAAAGGCTTTTTCTCAAACCCTTTAGTTACAAGAGTGTCAAACAACCTTCTGCAGGATTCTCGATCTGCATCGCAAGTCAACAAAAAGGCCTCCCGCAAATCCGACCAAGTCTTAATTTGAGATTGATCCACTGCCACAACTTTCTTCATCATCACGCTCTCCTAAAGAAATCTCGAATATACATTATCTAAAGAGTTAATTACCGCATCAACGACAAGCTCATTTTCTTTGGGTTCGAGTCCATCGATGGCTAGGCCAAACGCGGGTAAACCAGCTTCATCGCTTTCCAAAGGGGGAGGAAGAATACCAAACTTCTGAAGGATAAAATCCATCACCGCTCTGCACGTCCGACCATTTCCATCTTCAAATGGATGAATTGAAACCATAGCATGATAGGCTTTTGCCGCCAACGTTATCGGATTACCTCTACATAGGCTTGTTTCCGGCGGTACATAGGGCCGGCCGGCTTGATCCGCTTCCTGTTTGAGATAACACTCTTTCAATTCGGAATTGATCCAATCCAAACAAAAGGCCGCCTCCTCATCCACTCTCTGGTGCGGAACATAGGTGTGAGAAAGATCAGGTTCCGGGAAGATGGTACACTTTCGATACGATTCCGCTTTAACGTCAGTCTCTCTTGCGACAGTGTGAGTAAGCGCGTAGTTCATTTTCTTGAGATCGATGCCCTTAATATACGGATGATTGGGATCGTTGGCCCAACCCCTCACCATCGAATCACAAAGCCGCCACCGGGTTTGGCTTTTTGCAGCCGTAGCCTGCAAAAGACACGAAGTCGAGGTGTCCATCCTTGCTTCTTCCAGATCTTCCTTTTTTGCACAGTCGTTAACAGATTTTCGACCCACCTTCGCAAACTTTTCTAACGCTTCGTCAGCCTTTTTATGTAATTCGGAGGAAAACGGACGGTACAACTGTACGCAAACGTTGTAGGTCATCGCCCTTTGAAACGCCTTGTTTTCATGTATTTCTAAGGGGATATTTTCTTTCTTCTTTGCTTCGCAATATTTTGCCAAGTCGACCAATTTCAGATCGGTTTTCTCGTCGGTAACTACAAATTCAGCCATGCTGGAGGGTGGCCGAAAGGTTAATTGGGGCCCTCCTTCAAAATAATAATTGGGATTCGGCACGCGGCTCACCGGCGGCGCAGCTTTGACTTCCTTCACCGACGCGCTATCCACTTTCGAAGCGGTCTCTGAAGCTGCGGCGGGTCGAATTACAGGCTGTAATTGCGGTCCTAAGGCTTGCACAGAATTACCCCCGAATTGACCATATACCCGTTCCAAGGCCACAATAAACTTCTTTTAAATTACGATGAAGCAAGTAACTCTACTTATTTTTCTGATCTCATCAGCTTTGACCGCCGCGGACTACGTGCCGGGAATGATCGTAGTTCGGTTAAAGCCAACATCGAGAATTTCCGTCGCGGGGTCGGCTTTAGAAGACCTAAAAACCCATTTCGGCGCCTCCAGCTACTCGCCGGCAAAAGTAATCCCAAAAAAAGGATTTAGCGTCGCCTCGGCCAAAAACACGACCTATGTCTTCAATTTCGAACCCAGCGCCAATATCGAAAGTAAGGCAGCAGAGATTCAAAGCACCGGCCAGGTCGAATTCGCAGAACCTAACTATCTATTAAAACCCTTGGCGCTCCCGTTTTATGGCAAACAACCACAGATCGATCAAACGGACCTAAAATACGCCAATTATATTCCCGTCAGCCACAACATCGTGGTCGCGGTCATTGACTCTGGCATAGATCTCAATCATAAAGATTTAAAAAACAAAGTGCTGAGCGGAAAGTCGTTTTTTGCCAACGGCGGCAATTTCCCGGACTCGGACGACTTCACGGACACCTTTTGGCATGGGACGTTTGTCGCCGGGTTAATCGCAGGCGAAAACCGCGATGGTACGGGAATTTCGGGAATCAATCCCGCGGCCAAATTACTGGTGGTTCGAATTATCGATTACAAGGGTAGGGCTAACCAACTGGATGCATCCAATGCCATTGTTTATGCGGTCAATTCCGGCGCGCAAATCATCAACCTCAGCCTCAGTAACACCGCCATGAACACTGCATTAAAAGAAGCCATCGACTATGCGTTAAAAAATAACGTGATGATATTTGCCGCAGTCGGAAACGATAGCAACGCAACGGTCGAATATCCGGCGGCTTACCCAGGTGTCATCGCAGTCGGCTCGATCAGTACTGCAAACATCCGCTCGTCGTTTTCCAATACCGGAGACCATGTTCAATTTGTCTCCTATGGGGAAAAAATCTACAGCGCAGGCGGCGCGGGTTATATTGTCGCAAACGGCACGTCCTTTTCCACACCAATCGTTGCCGCAATAGCGTCGCGAATATGGGCGCAAAAACCATCGCGAACATCGGCCGAAGTGCTAAAGATAATGCAAGACTCCACAATCGACTTAGGGCCGTCCGGCCGGGACTCGGAATATGGATACGGTTTGATTAGCATTGCAAAGGCTGCAAGGGCAATGGACATTGCGCCTATAAAGGAAACGATTGCAAACTACCCAGCCACACCATTCTCAATCTTCAAGGTTCACATCAGGCTTGATCGCGAACTCACAGACTCCGGTGAAACCATCATCGTTCCAGCCATCCAAAGCGAAACCCCCTACTAATTTTACATAATATATATTATGCGACATTAATATTTATCTCTTGACACCTTATATTATTGTGGTATATTTCGCGCCCACCCAAACATAACTTAGCGTGTGTGACCAAGGGGCATGCGTATGAGGATCAGCAGTCTAGTTTATCCTGCCACTCCATCAATCACTGGTACCGCGACCAGTGTAACCAGGCTGTGTCATTCGCTGCGGCAGCTGCACTCCGAAATTGAAATAAAACGAAAACTGGAAATAATCGGCCAATCCATTTACCGCATTGCCAAGAAGTATCAAGACATCGACCCTTGCTCCTTAACCCCCATCCAGCGCACGGCAATCCAATCCACGATGCAAGCGCTAAGGACTGTCAGAGCCGATTTTGAAGCGCTGAAACAAGAAAACGAGGCCTATCGAGCTGTTGAACAGGATTTTCGAGTTCCGCCCGGCGGCTATAACGGCGCCAGTCCGGGCGATCCTCCCCACAACCAATGGGCGCAAGCCATGGAAAAATGGCTTAACAATAAATTCCCCAACCTTGGGAACAACGCGCCGGAAGAAACTTACACCCTACCGGAACCTACCGTCCCTCCAACGCCACCTCAGAAAACCATGCAAAGGGTGGTGTTAGAACCATCACAGACCCCATTTCAATGGCGGGAACCAATTTACGTCCATCGCATGCGGCAACCAAGCCCAAAAGCAGACCCCGAAGAACAAGATCTCGCGGACCTTGCCTCAGGTTAAGTAATAACGTGCATCTTTCAAGCCCCGTCGTTTTTCTGCCAACTCTTCTAATGTCGTGTCAGTCAGTAAACGCGAGCCAGCGGTTATCTTTTTGTCAGTAAATGTAACTAGGTAAACGGTGACCGATTCATCCTTTGCGGTCCATCTGAGTTTATATTGGTCGCCATTAAAGTATTGGATAAAATGAGGACGCTCGTCCGGATGGCTTTGCGCTTTCTTTTCCGATTTTTTGTGCTCATTCAGCCAGGCACGACATCTGCGCGCTAAGGTGTCGACGTATTCCGTAACTTTAGGATTCTCATCTTTGACCGCTAGGATGGGAATATCCACTTTAAAGGCAGCCAGGTTTTCCTGGATGCCTTTTAGAGCTGCCGTCAACTCCTTGATAGAAAGTTCGGCCCGAAGTATTTCAACCGCCTTGCCAATTTCCTCTTGCAACTCCGTTTTGCAACGAGGAAAAATCCGGACGGAAAGCGCATCAATTTCGCGAAGTTCCGATTCGTTATCGATTACCTGTCTCACCTGAGGGTCCCGTTCCAATGCCCGGCAGGCCAACAACTGCGTCGCCGCTTGTTTGCCAATCTTGGCTGCCGCCGTTTCCGATTTCGCATTCTCAAACCCTCTGGCAATAATCACCATGCTTCGGGCGGCCATGGCCTTCACCGTCGAGTTTGTCTCGTTGTAATAGGAGTTTCGAAACGCCAAATAATCGACCAACCCGGTAAACGGCTGATCCTTGATACCTTCCCACGCCTGCCACTGAATTTTTTCATTAGAACTATTTACTATAATGTCCGTCAATGCCTGAACGCCGGCGGAAACGGTATGAGGGTTGCCCGTCATTCGTTGCAACACGCCCTTGACCTCGGTGGTGGATCTAATAAAGCGCTGAAGCGTATTAAGCACGTCGATATCTGTCGCTGCCGGAGCTGCATAGACTGCGTACCGCATCACGTCTTCAAACCATTCTTGTTGCGCATTGGTTTCCTTAAGCTCCAACAACGTTTTGGCCATTCGGCCCAACGCCTCCAGCGCCTCCCCACCCTTTCGATCAAACGTAGCACCCACAAATGCGCAAAAATCGCCAAAAGCAGATGTCCACGGGCTGGGCGCCGCCGACTTAAGATTTTTGATGCCAAACAACACCGTTTCCAAATTTAACTTCAGGCGGGTCTCCGGTCGGTTCGATCGGCCCACGATTTCCAATGCCTCTTTTACCTTTTCTTCAAATGCGGTTTTTGTAGAGGGATAGACATCCGGTCTTTTCGCGTAAACAGCCATTAAATAAAGCAGAAGAAGTTGCGCGATGCCCTCTTTGTGACCCAGGGGAAGATGGTCGGATTTTCCGGCGCCTGCAGCTAGCGCCGATACCAGGTCCGCCAAAACCGACAGAGGTTGGGACACGTCGTTGCCAATCTTGCCCAGCTGCTGCAAAGAGGCTCCGATAGCATCATCGAATGCTTTGTACCCCTCCTGCTTCAAGTTCAATTCTCCTGTGATCGCCTTCAAAATCCGCTGTGTAGCCTGTACCGCCTCGGTCTGACGGCTGTGAGGAACCAAAGTTAGAGGCGGAATATCATCCTTATCCTTAATCACCCCCGGAACCAATCCCGGCGAGTCCTTTTTTGGGGTCTCCTCCCCTCTTGTATAAGAGGCCATGCTCAATGTCTTGCTTTCCAACACCGGAGGCAGCAAGGCTTTTTCAAACAAATCGTCCGGTGGCTCTACAGACCCGCAACAGCAGCTCATCCTATCCCCAAACCAAAGCGCCGACTGTCCTCGTCCATTTCCCACGACATAAGGCTGTTTATTGCTGATCACCTGCTGCCACTGTTTCCAGTCCGCAGAGGGTGGAAAATCGGTCGGAGGATAAATGGCGACATCGACCAAAAGATGATTTTTTTTATCAAAAACCCGGGCGGTCAGCCCGATTTCGGCCGAATATTTAAAGGTGATCTTTCGATTATTTTGGTCCGTTTTAGTGCAAACCGTCCCCTCAGGTCTTACGGAACTAAGGCCCGATTTTGAATTGGCAAGCGAGACAGTACCGTTTGAAACGAAACTGACAGAAGCCATCAACAATTCCCCTTAAACGCGAGTCCAACAAAATTGTTTGGAATTACGGGCAAAACTGTATCACTCAACTAGCCTTGGATCAAGACCCGATGGTAGGATAACCGTCTCTTGGTTTAAAAAGCTTTGAATGCGGGGATGTTAAAGTGAGACAGTATCTGTTAAGAAAAATAATTAGTGTTCCGCGTCGTAGGATTCGCGCAAGAGAGCAGGAGAGCGTCTTGAATGCAGACAGTGGCGAAATGGCCATAAAGCGTCAAAAACAGGATTTGGGAGTCAAGGAAGACTTTGCCTGGCTTCAGAATCCTCGGATGCAGATCGTATTAGAAAACGCCTCCCATCTCTCGACATCCAATTTCTTGTTACATGACGGCCATATTGTGTCGCCTGCGCCCGACAACAGCGTTTCGATAGCAGAATTAGCTACTGGAAGGGTGCTAAAAAAGCTGGAGGGACATACGGAAATTATTCGTTGTTTGGCACGACATGAAGACATGTTAGCCAGCGGCAGCGACGACGGAACGGTGCGACTTTGGAATTTGCGAACCGCAAGCCACATTGGAACACTGGAAGGACACGGTCACTTTGAGGGAGATCCGAAATCTTACGACCATCGAATAAGGTCGGTGGCATTAAACGAAAAGTGGGTCGTCAGTAGCTCCTCAGACGATAACAGCACGCGTATTTGGGAGATTGCCTCAGGCCGATGCAGGCATGTCTTACGAGGAATAACATCTGCAAATCACGGGGTAACATTCCTTGGAAATCAAGCCGTTCTGGGACGGTATCCGGCGCAACTCGTAAATTTAGAAACCGGAAACACTGAGCATCGGTTTGAAACAGTTAAAGTGATGAGGGAAAGCATGGTGATTCATCAAGGAAACTTAATTAGCGGCGATTCCGACGGAAATATCCGGATCTGGGATTTGAATACCGGCAATTGCCTCCGAACATTCGGCGGACACAAACAATTGGTCAGCTGCCTGTTACCCTATCATGACTTTCTTTTCAGCGGATCGTGGGACACGTCGATTAAGGTATGGCATATTCCTACCGGAGAGTGTATCCGAACATTGGGAATTTCCATTGAAGCGGTTCCTGAGGAATGGAGCTTAGTTTCTAGAGATAAAGGTCATACAAATTGGGTGAATGAACTTTTCTTACAAGAGAATGCTTTAATCAGTGTATCGTCAGACCGAAGCATTCGACGATGGACGTTTGGACAATCATTGTGATTTTTTCTTAATTTCCATAAGTTTCTGAAACGGGTTTATTACCTTTAAATTGGTGGACATGGGTAACGCTAATCGGCCGGGTGGCATTTGGTTGATAATTGAGTTTAATATGAAGAAACAACTCCGTTTCCTGTCCGGTTCTGAGCTTATCCAGCAATATACTCTCCACCTTATTCATATCTTCATTTCCATCATTTACTTGTGGAAAAACATTTTCAGGAATATCAGCCTCATCTGTTCCGCCCGCCAGAGCCCTACCCACAATGTGTCCAATGGTATCGCCGCTTCTACCACCCAAGGCAGCGACATGATCCCTTAATACGTCTCGCGTGCCGCTGTCCCTGGGGTCGCTATAAGAAGCCACGTTTTTCCCTTGAATATGCGCCCACGATTCAGTGGTTACTGTTTGAGAATTCTTTACATCCTGGGAAATCCAAACCCGACATACCCCATTGTTAATAATCCTACTAAGAGGTTGGTTGGTAGGAGGCACGCCAACGCCCTTAAAATCGTCAAAATAGGCTCGAGCGTGATCTCGAATATCTTTCTCTCCTATATCCTGGTCGATCTGGGCCACATTGTATTTCATCGAATCCATAATCTTATCCAATTGCTCGTCTTTTTCCGTGGCTCCATAGTCACCCCAAAACTTAAGGCTTCGCCTAACCTCTTCGGGAAGTCGCGCAGACGTTGAGCCAGTCTTTGCAATTTTTGTCGCACTTTGCTGATTGGGAGTCGCTGAATTTGCAGGCCGTTTTCTTGGATTTTTCAACACAGAAGAAGAAGAAGAAGAAGAAGAAGAAGAAGATGTCATCGTCGATACCGGAGTAATATTGAGCTGAGCTTTCATCGATTGGTCCACGGCTGTTTGCATCGCAGAATTTGTCGATACCAACGGTGCGGAGGAAGATGACGATGACACTGCAACGTTCTGGCTCGCAAAGCGATCTTTAACGAACCCCCGGAGTATTTCAACACGACCCTTGCACGACTGAGCATTTCCTTTCAACCGATCTAAAAAATCATTGATTTTAGGTAAATCATTGCCTAAAGTTTTTTCCTCGCATAGTTTTTTTGCGGTGTTTTTATAGCTCTCATCATCCGGCGGTTCCAGTTTAATTCTTTGCCTTATGTTTAAGGCGCTCGTATATTCCTTTACCAGGTTGGCCGAATAGGTAACCGCTTTCGGTGCGGACGCGACCTTGGAAACGGAACCGCCGGAGCCGCTTGGCGCGATCCCCTGCATAATTGGACCCCCAAACCTCTTTGATTCCCTAAAAGAGGCACTATTAAACCCTTTTTGAAGCTATGGTACGATGTTTTGATCTCACTGTGGTTCCGCTGGGCCACCTTGCTCCATACTTTTGCGTCCCGAAAAAAAAAGGAAAAATGACTAAAAAAAGAGTATTTATACTGGGTTCGGGATTTTCAAGGCAATTGAGTGGCGGAAAATTTCCGACATCCCAAAAATTGATCAGTCAATTGAAGAAAGACATGTCACATCCGGTTTTACTACGAAATATTCAAGATATTCCGCAAGGAGACGAAATTCAAAAAATATTATCGCGCTTGGCATTGGATAATCATATTGCCGATGAAGAAAAGAAAGAAATTATGCAAAATGTTTCTGTCAGCTTTCAAAAGCAGCTATCGGTTTGGAAGTTGCATAAACATAAAGACGAAGACGGAACGGCCCTGGAATCTGCAAAAGAACTAGTTAAGGAATTGTTTAAACCAGGCGATGTGATTATTTCGATGAATTGGGATGTCCTGCTTGAGCATATTGTTGATTTAAACGTCGCAACAGAAGGGTCAAAATTATATTTTGATTATGGAATTAATTCTACTACCACCAACAGCCGTTATTTGGCTTCAGGCAGTGAGCTTATTTTACTAAAACCGCATGGCTCTTTTAATTTCTTTCAAATGCATATTCCCTTTGCTGATCGTAACGATCCAACATTCCACTATCTTCAAGCGGATAGTTCCCAAGAAGGCTCATTCCTCCAAAACAGCCCCTTACTAGTGGCGGTTGCGAAACATGATAATTTTTTTGATTCCACGCAGAAACAACAAGTTTTTCAAGAATTTAGACCTCAATGGTCGTCGGATAAAACATGTAAAGCTGAAATTGTTCTGCCAACGCATGTAAAACCCTTCTCAAATTTAACCTTTTTGAGGTTATGGCAACAGACAAAATGTGCGATTGAAGTGGCAAAGGAGATTATTTTCATTGGATACAGTCTGCCAATCGAAGACGTGATGATGGTATATTCGCTTCAAAATATTCGAGATAAAATTATTCGATTTCTTGGCAAAAAAGAGGCTGCTGAAAAAATAGGAACCCAATTGTTTTTATCTTTAAATGCTATCAAGCCTTACCTCACTGACAATGGATATGATGGGGCATATAAAAACCTTATTCGAGATTTAAACAGCCAAGATGTTAGTGCCTAGCAAATCTTTCTGGAAATCACTGCCCAGACCCGTCATTGGCCTCTCGCCCATGGATGGCTATTCGGACAGCCCCTTTCGCCGGGTCTGCAAGCTGGTAAACCCGGATATTGTTACGTTTACCGAATTTACCTCTGCGGATGGTATGCACCATGGCGCAAAAGCCTTACTCGATAAACTGTCATTCCATCCGGATGAGCAGCCGCTCATCGCCCAAATTTTCGGCAAAAACGTCGAAACATTTATCTCGGCCGCCAAACTATGCGAATCGCTTGGATTCAGCGGTATTGACCTTAACATGGGCTGTCCGGCCAAGAAGGTCGTGAAATCGGAGCATGGTGTCGCATTGCGCAAAAAACCCGATCTGGCCTTTCGATTGATTGAAGCCGTTGCCAAGAATACCAATCTCCCTGTTTCGGTAAAAACCCGTTTGGGCTGGAACAATGCCGACGATCTGATCGATTTTGCCGTGGGCGCGCAAAACGCCGGCGCCGATATGATCTGTGTGCATGCTCGCACCTACCAGGAGCCCTATGGCGTTCCCGCCCAATGGCAGTATCTCTATGAGCTGAAACGTCACATCACCATCCCCGTATTGGGAAATGGCGGCGTAACATCGATGGAAGATGGCCTGGCCAAAACGCAGAATCTCGATGGCTTTTTGATCGGCCAAGCCACCTTCGGCAATCCATGGATCTTTTCTACAAGCGGCCTTCCAAAAACATTTGAGGAAAAAATGCCGGTAATCAACGCGCATTCCGAATGGTTGATTTCTAATAAAGGCGAAGTTGTTGGTTGCCGGGAAATCCGAAAACATCTATTGGCCTATATCAAGGGCTTCGATGGGGCAAAAGCCTACCGAAGCCGCCTACAACAGGTCACGTCGCTCCAGGAAATCAATACGGTCCTGGATGAAATTTTAGCCGTACCAGCTTGAGTTTCATTTTTTTTCAAAACGGGTATATTTAAACAGAGACTCTTATGCCCGAATCCCGAATCAAAGAAGCCTTTCATCACCTAGTCGAGAAAATCAAGCACCTGAGCGTTCACGAAATGAAGCCTCAGGAAATTATTGATCACGCATACGACATGGCCCTGGCCAACTTGCGGGAGCGTTATTCTGATCTGGGTATTCAGGCGGGAAAAAACCATTTTTCCGATATTTGGGCTAGGGACAGCCTTTTCGCCTCGCTAGGGGCCCTGAGCATTGGCGATCATGCGGTAGTCAGAAAAAATTTAAAAACCATATTGAGCCATGTCCACAAAGACGGACAGGTCCCGTTGCGAATCGGTCAAAAACATTTCCTGCTCAAACTACTCTTTGGATGGAAAGGTCGTTCTGAACCTCGTTTCAAAGAAGATAAGGGCGTTTCAATTCCGACCGACAGCAATTCGCTTCTAATCATCATTGCCGAAAAATATATGAGCGAAACAAAGAAAAAAACATTTATTCGCAATCACTTTATGAAATTCAAAAAAGTCGTCGACTGGAATTTCACCATGGATCACAACAAAGACTTGCTCATGGAAGAAGGCCACTATGCCGGCTGGGCGGACAGCTTAAAGAAAAGGGGCACGGTCCTTTACACCAACGTTTTACATTACGAAGCCGTTCACAGTTTTGCAAAAATTTGCGAAGCGTTAAATAAGAAACGCGAAAAAGAACGATACTTCCAGTTGAGCGAAAAAATCAAAAGCAAAATCAACGACTTCTTTTGGAATGGCGAATATTACAACGACTGGATTGGCAAAACCAAACACCATACTTATTTTTCAACCGACGGTAACGTAATGGCTATTTTATTTGGAATCGCAGATAAAAATAGGGCCGTTCAGATTCAAAAATGCATTGCCAAATTTGGCCTCGACCACGGTTTCACCACCGGCACCAATTATCCAAAATATAAATTCAAACACATTTACCCTTTCTTTTTTCCATTGCGAATGAACGATTATCACAACGGCCTGCAGTGGCTATGGCTGGGCTGCGTGGACGCCGTCACCAAAAACATGACCGGCATGAAAACCGAAGCCAAAGAGCTATTAACTGGCGTCGCCAAAAAGATAATTGAATTTAAAGGGGTGTACGAAGTGTACCACCTTGGCAAACCGCTCGAACGTTTCTTTTATAAGAGTGAACAGGGGTTTGCTTGGTCTTCCGGGTTATTTGTTTGGGCGTGTCGACAGGTCGGCTTAAAGTAACGTTCGGTACAACCCGATCAACTTCTCCACATACGCCCCAATCTCATACTTATTTGCCAAGGCATCGGATTCGTGTTGCCATTTTGCCAGATAATCTCGATTTTTTAGCTGCCGAACGATAGTTGAAAAATCTTCGGCCGTTTTTCCCTTCAGATAGTGCGTAAAAAGCGTACCCGGATATTCGACATTGTCTCTTAAAAGCAACGGCAATTTCGCGGCCGCCGCCTCGATGGTCGCAAAAGCAAAATTTTCTTGATACGAAGGTAAAAAATAAATATCCGCCATCGCATAATAGTTAGGCATTTCTTCAAAGCTAATGACACCGGTAAAAATTACATTTTTTGGCGCGTTGTCGACTGCCTTGGTCAAATTGTCGAAATCCGCCGTCAGCCGTCCGTAGGGGCGACCGCCCACCCAGATAAATTTCACATCCGGACAATTCTCCGCCGTCTTCAAGAAGTCATAAATCCCCTTGCGTGGCTGAATCTGCCCAACGCATAATGCAACAAGCTCATCTTCTTTTAAATTGTATTTTTTGCGTAGATCCAAGCGAGCCTGCGCATCAGGTTTAAATTTTTTTCGATCCACCGCATTGCATAGCACCTGAATGTTGCTTTTTACGCCGATCTTCTCTAACTCCTGTTTCACCACCGGCGACACCGCAATCACCAATCGCGCCCGGCTAAACGCCGCCTTCAAATACCATTTGGCGATCGGTTTCCAATATTCACTCAAAATCAGGCTACCGATAAACGAATCGGGAACGACATGCGCTGACGTAACTAGCTTATCTCGATATTTAAACGACTTTAAGAAATAATCCAGGCCGATCGATTGCGCATGAAAAATATCGCAATTAGGATTCGGATCGTTAATAGTAATCTCCAAATCGTCGCGTTTTTTAAGCGCATCCACCGCTTCAACAAAGGCGGTATAAACGCCGTTGGCCTCGCCAATAAATTTCTCGGAAAAAATATTCACGCGCAATTTTTTCATCGGTTAAATATGTTATAATCCGCATCGTTGAAAATTGCAATTTTTACCGAAACGTATCTCCCCCAAATCAACGGCGTCGTCACCAGCACGGTAACCTTCACCAGGGAACTCGAGAGGCTGGGTCACGAAGTCATTATTATCGGTCCCAAAATGAAGGGCGCGCGGGAATCCACCGACAAGGTCTGGCGTTTTAATTCCATGCCTTACCCGTTCCAAACCGAACATCGCATCATCTCTCCCCTGTCCCGAAAACTAAATCAATTCAAAGAAGCCAAGTTTGACATCGTTCATGTCCAGACCCCGTTTTTGATTGGTCACCTGGGTCAATATTTAGGAAAGAAATATGATATTCCCGTCATCCATACCTACCACACCTATTGGATGGAATATCTTTATTATTTTCCGTTATTGCCTAAGCGCCTGCGTCCCAATGCGGATAACTTGTTCACCAAAAATTTCTGCAACCGCTGCGCCCATATCGTAGTTCCCTCAAAGCAAATGCACGCTATGCTTATCGAACGCGGCGTATCAGTCCCGATGACGGTGATCCCGACAGGGATCGATACCGGCGCTAAACCGGGCAACGCACAAGCCTTCCGAAAACGCTACCACATCAAGCCGACCGATAAGGTGGTGATCTTTGTCGGTCGATTAGGTAAAGAAAAAAATATTTATTTCTTGTTAGAAAGCTTCAAACATGTCAAAGGCGCCCGTCTGTTGATTGTAGGCGATGGCCCGGAACGCGATGAAATCCATCGGCGAAATCCGCAAGCCATTATGACTGGCTACGTGCCCCATGGTGACGTACTAACCGCCTATGCCGCCTCGGATATCATCGCCTTCCCCTCCAAAACCGAAACCCAAGGACTGAGCCTTCTGGAAGGGCTTTCGATGGGGAAACCCGCCGTGTGTCTCGACGCAATGGGCGTCAAAGATATTCTGCATGGCGAACAAGGCGGCTTTTTGGTTCAGGAAGACCCCCACGGGTTCGCCGAAAAAATAATGCTACTATTAAATGACCCCTCTATATATAAAATGAAAAGCGAACAGGCCCTTAAACGCGCCCACGAATTTTCGGCGCCGGAGATGGCCAAAAAATTAGTATCTGTCTATGAAAGGGAAATAAAAAAATGAAGATAAACGCAGAAAAAAAACAGCCCAAATGCGATATGCAGCTTATTTTCGAATTTGGTGAAAGGCTAGGCGAAATAGAAACACGGGAATCGGCGATCAAAGTCTTTTTGGGCGATAAAAAATCATTTTCAAACAACGTGGCAAGAAATGCCGCTGGAGAAGCTGCGCGAGCGCTCCAAAAAACCAAAGCTAAAACCGCTGCACTGAAAATCGATTTCGCCAAAGGAGACGCATCGTTAAACCAAGCCTTGGCCGAAGGATTTATTTTAGGAAACTATCAGTTCAATCGGTATAAAAAAGAAAAGAAAGAGGGTTCTATAAAACAAATCACTTTGGTTACGGACAGCAGTTCAGGCATCGACAAAGGCATTACAATCGCGTCTAAAGTAAATATGGCTCGCGACCTAGCCAATACCCCAGCTAACGACCTAACTCCCGCTGACTTTCTCGCTTTCACAAAATCCCAAATTCCAAAAAACCTGACTCTTGAAGTCATCGGAGAAAAGAAAGCCCGGCAACTAGGGATGGGAGCCTTTTTAGGCGTGGCTCAGGGATCGGTCTTAGAGCCCTACATGCTTGTTCTTCGATATACGCCTAATAAGAGCGAACAGCCAATTTGCCTCGTCGGAAAAGGCGTCACCTTCGATTCCGGCGGAATTTCCATCAAACCTGCCAAGTCGATGAGCGAAATGAAAGCCGATATGAGCGGCGCGGCAGCCGTTCTTGCCAGCATGCTAGCCATTTCGGAGCTGAAACCTAAAAAGAACGTAATGGCCGTGATCCCCCTGGTCGAAAACATGTGCTCCGGAACGGCCCAACGTCCGGGCGACGTCGTCCGCGCTATGAATGGAACCACAATCGAAATCCTAAATACCGACGCCGAAGGCCGTCTGATTCTCGCAGACGCCCTCTATTATGCAACCACCCAAAATGTAAAGGAAATCATTGATATAGCTACACTCACTGGCGCATGCGTGGTGGCTATTGGCGACATAGCGGCCGGTGTTATGGGCAACGATCAAAAAGTAATCGACAAACTATTAAAAACCACGAATTCCACGGGCGATAGACTCTGGCAACTTCCCATGTACGACGACTATCTGGAATATTTAGAATCCGAAGTCGCAGACATCGCTAATTGCTCCGAAGAACGAAAAGCCGGAGCCTGTTCCGCCGCCAAATTTCTTGAATTATTTACCAACAAGACCCCCTGGGCGCATATTGATATGGCTGGAATGATGCACTATTCCAAAGCTCAAGGCTACACAGTCGCCGGAATGTCCGGTTTCGGAGTTCGTACTATGGTGGAGTACGTTTTGTCATGATAAATTATATTCAGATCCCCAAAATTCATACTGTTAAAAAGGAGTATTAATATCTATGAAAAAGTATATTTTGTTGGCGCTTTTGTTAGCCATTCCAAGCTTAGCGCAAGCCGGAATGATGGAAGATGTAAAATGGGCCGCTTTTGGAGGCGCTAATTATACGACGTTTAGCACCAACGTATCAGGCACAAGCGCATCCTCGGATCTTGGGTTTATGTTAGGTGGAGCCGGAATGCTTCCGTTGGATAGACAACAAGGCATCGTTGTAGGTTTGTCTTGGGCCATGAAAAACGGCAAATGGACTGCTAGTGGCACCGAAAAAAAATTACAAACCAACTACATCGAAGTTCCAGTGCTATACCACTATATGATCAATGAATCGTGGGGCGTTCATGGCGGCGTTTACGGGTCTTACCTTCTGTCGTCAACGTTGGCTGGGGTAAATAACAAAAGCAGCATGAGCAGCATCGATTATGGAATTACTGCCGGTGTTGGCTATATGTACCAAAACTGGTTGTTCGGCGCAGGTTATTCCTTAGGCCTGAAAGACGTTGATGGATCCAGCAATGAATCAAAAGTTTCAGGATTTACAGCAAAAGTAGGATATTTGTTCATGTAATTTAACCCCAAAGGTTAAATTTAAAAGAGCCGGCTTTAAAGCCGGCTCTTTTTTTGTCTATCGAAAGTTAATAAATTGAATATGGAAATCGAAGTTTTTTTCGCGAAGTAATTTCATGACGGCTTGCAAATCATCGATGCTCTTTGATGTTACCCGAATCTGATCATCTTGAATCTGCGTCTGCACTTTTAGCCCGCTATCTTTAATTGCTTTGGTAACCTCTTTCGCACGTTCTTTAGAGATTCCCTGCTGTATCTCAATTTCCTGCTTGGCCGTGCCACCCATTGCGGATTCCACTTCCTTCGCCACCAACGCCTTAGGCGAAATTTCCCGCTTAATCGCTCGTTGCTTCAATATTTCAAGAACAGCCTTCAATTTATACTCGTCAACCGCGCTAATCTTAATAAGATGATCTTTTTGATTAAAATCGATTGAACAGTTTGCATCTTTTAGATCGTACCGCTGAGCCACCTCCTTTCTAGTTTGATTGATTGCATTGTCAATTTCTTGATCATTTACCTTTGAAACGATGTCGAAAGAATGTAAGTCAGCCATACCATAAATTTTACTGCAATTTTTTTGATTTGACTCCCGATAATTTATTGCTACAATTAAGAGTTCTGAAAACTTACACCCTTTTGAAGGGTGATCCCCGATAAACCAATACGTTTCCACCCCGATCAACCATATTCTTACAAAGAGGAGTTGAGCTATGTCCATGTCCTATAAAGTATCTGAAGCGGAAGATAAGCTGAGCCAGTTGAAAGATATCGGTGAAGAAATGGGCTACCTTACTCCCGACGATGTAATTGCTCTTGTGGAATCCCCCGAAGTCATTTTGGATGAAATCGAAGAGGTGTTGGACACAACCGGCGCTGAATTGACCGCAGCCGCGCCTGCTGTCGTTGAGGAAGACGAAGCAAAAGAAGTAGAAGTTGTTGAAACCGTAGAGCGAACCGTTGATATCGACGATTCGGTCAAGATGTATCTGCGTGAGATTGGTACTATCAATCTTTTGACCCAAGAACAGGAAATCGATCTGGCCAAACGCGTAGAAGTAGGCGATTTGGAAGCTAAACAAGCGTTGATCAATGCCAACTTGCGATTGGTTGTTTCGATTGCCAAGAAATACACCGGTCAAGGGTTGCTGTTCCTGGATCTTATTCAAGAAGGCAACACCGGCCTTATTCGTGCCGCCGAAAAATTTGACTATACAAAAGGTTTTAAGTTTTCCACCTATGCCACATGGTGGATCAAACAAGGGATTACGCGCGCTATTGCCGACCAGAGCCGAACCATTCGTGTTCCCGTTCATATGGTTGAAACAATTTATAAAGTAAAAAAAGTGTCTCGAATGCTAATGCAAGAATTGGGTCGCAGACCTACCGAAGAAGAAGTATCGGAAAAAACGGCGATTCCGCTGGAAAATATTATCGCCATTCGCAAATATTCGCAGATTCCATTGTCGCTGGAAATGCCTATTGGCGACGAAGAATCGTCCCAGTTGGGTGACTTTATCGAAGATAAAAACCTGGATGCGCCGGACGATATCACCGAACGCAACATCTTGCGCGAAGAGCTTTTGCGCTCAATGGACATTTTAACCGAACGCGAACAAATGATCTTAAAGCTGCGATTCGGCTTTGACGATGGACGTCCGCGTACCTTAGAAGAAGTTGGTAAAGTGTACAACGTTACCCGCGAACGTATTCGCCAAATCGAAGAAAAAGCGTTGCGCAAGTTGCGCCACCCCACCCGCAGGGGAC
>CAYGHZ010000019.1:0-19586 GCA_964349635.1 uncultured Candidatus Marinamargulisbacteria bacterium | reverse complement strand
TTAATCGCACGCGAATCAATCGGCCACGGGCCGAGGGGGAAATGGGAAAATAAATCGTGCAGTAATCGTGCAAAATATATTTATATCTCCCTGCCTTTTCCAATCTGCACAAAGACCTTCTTTTCCAAGTAGACCCGTTAAATCTGATCTACCGGATAAGCATCGGCATAGGACATCCGAGTCGCATATACGGTGACGGTATAACGTGCCGATCCGGGGATGCCTGCCGGAAGTGGTTCAGCAGGGCCGATGTAAATACCGTCAGCCGTATCGGTAAGATCCGAATTGACGGCAATCGGAGCGCCGTTTGTAACGCCGGTAAGATATGGAATATCCTTTGTACCAATGCCTAATTGGTACCAGGGCGCACTTCTGTTTCTTAGCAAATTGAACTTTGGCATTTCATGCTCTTGAATACTGTTTCGAGCCTGTCCGACGTCAACCGAAAAAAAGAGATTCATCCCTTCTTCCACATGCCAGTTTGGAAAATCAGCCGAGCAGCGATAATTCTGATCACCCTGAGGTCGATAATGAACGTCAATAGGTCCCAGAACCTGGTAGTCGGTGCCTTCTTTCGGGGCCGGCATCGGCATTTTTCGGAACGAAAACCGGGTAAACGGGATATCGAATCCTTTGAATTTTGGGCCGGTGGGGCCGGACGTTCGGGCCGGATAGCCGCCGATGCGACCGGCTAGTTGACCTAATACAGAATTTGGCGATACCTCTACAGTTGTGCCCCACTGACCGGCGTAGAGTTGCCATGGCGTCTTTTTGATATGGCCGAAATCAATAAGGTTCCGGCGAGTTGGCCAAAGGACGCCTTGATTGCAGTGGTCAAAAAACGACTCTCTGCTTACGGAAACTAATCCGGGAAGCGTCAGGTTGCCAAGTCCGTCAATAACGCCCCATAGGTCGGGTGGAAATTTGTTGACGAGGTCTAATAAAAGGTGCTGTCCGGGGCTAGGGTATAGAGCGTGTGAGTGGAAAGCAGAAAACATTTTTAGCGCTCTAAATCCGTCGCTTTCCAAATTATTTGGCTCAAACGCCCACGTGTTGTTGCCATGCGCGCTTCCTACTTTTGCTCCGATTCGAAGATTTTGTTTATGTAGCTGAACTTTCGGATCGATTGGCGCGTCTCCGGTGGGAACCACAACCGCAGACACATGCTCCCAATCGCCTTCATGAGCATTAAATGTTTCCACGCTCGAATCAAAAGTACTTCCGATAACAGCGCCAGATACTCCTCCTACTGCTGCCCCAGCTATTGCGCCCGGGATACTGCCTACTGTAATGGGAAACATTCCGCCGTTATACGGGTAAAACCCGAAGAATCTTATGATTCCCATACCGTCGCGCTTGTTGATATCAAAATAGGTGTTGCTCAGACACACTTTTTGGTTTCCGTCGAATTGCAGCGCTTGCCCGTAATACGTAGGATGAGCCGGAATATCGATCTTTTGGTACTGCTCCATCCGGTCGTAGGAGCTCCACAGGCGACGCCGATCCGGCTCAATTCGCAGTCCCCAATCGGAGGAGCCAAATGGGGCAGCAAATTGACTAACCCCTTCTGTAACGATGGACCAGCCGTTGACTTCGGAAGGACGCAGAACTCGCGCATTACCATACCAAAGGCTTGCTCTTTTATCTAAAAACCATTCGGCGCTAGCAGGCCTAAAGGGGTCTTTTGAATGCAGATAGATATCAGGAGCCGTTGATTTCGCGGCGTCTCTCAACTTTGCTATTTCATCGGGCGATAACTTATCGTAATTCGGCCGCAATACTAAATGGGGTGGTCGGGAAATAGGCAGCGGTGTCGGCCGAGCGGAAGAACCACCTGGAATAAGAAAAGAGGTTGAAAGGGTACGCCGGGAAAGGGCTTGTACCGGAGACGCCAGTTTCTTCGAGTTAGCCTGTAACAGCTGTCGTGCAACGAGAGCAGAGGACCGAAGACAAATTCTACCAACCATTGGATTAATTTTAATTAAGGATCACGAAATGTCTAGAGTCTGCTCCTGACCATTGCAAATTGCGGTGGGAAGCTAACATGGTCTAACTGACTTCTTCCAGCCTGCGATATTGGATCTTGTGTTGTCATCCCCCATGTTTGAAAGGAACCGGTAAATTCCTTGTCTTCCGTAAATTCAAAGGCGATAACTCCATTGAATAGAAGTTGAAGCTTGTACATTCTCCAATCAGGATTGAGCCCTCCCGACAAGTCTTTTCTGAGTGAGAGATGCACGAGCTGAGATCCTCTTTTGAAACCTGTTTCTCCAAAATTAGGGTAATTTATTGTATCAATGGAGCCTCTCTCAAAGCTTCCATTTTGGGTCAAGGACTGTCGATCTTCAACATGAATTCGCATGCCGTTATTCATAATAATCATAGAAAACCAGATATTCGAATCGGTACCAGAATATAATTGCCAAGAGGTTTCAACCTTTAGCTGTAGGACAGAAAGAGGATTAGTCAGCGCTCTATAGAATGCTATTCTTTGCACGGAAGGCAAAGATTCGCTATTGTCAGCGTCGCGAAAGGGTCTTACACAGCTTCCACCACTTCCATTGTTGACGACTTCATAGTCTTGATACCCTCTCACCAAGATACCCTCCACTTGATGGGTGGAGCAGCTAAACACGGGAGAACCCGAATTTCCAGCAAATGTATCGAGGCTTGCCTGAAAAAAAGCCTTGCTCAAATCACTTGATCTGACAAACGCGTTACGCGCAAACTTAACCGGAATTCCGCTTGGATGACCGATGACATATAGTTCCTGGCCTTCCAAGGGAAATCCTCTACCCAATTTAACTGGATCATGGCCTGTTCCTTTTTTTGCGTCATGGGCCGGAACAGGTCTATCTAATTCAACGACGGCCCAATCCGACTGAGAATAGGCCTCGCGTGCATTTTTATGCATGTAGTTATACGCTACTACCCGATTGATTTGATAAATTTCGGAATTAGGAATTGTCCACGGGCTTGGGAATGTTCCGGTGGCGTTCGCCCTGAATCCAAAAACTAGACGCAGGCGTTGAAGATTCTGAGTATCTCCGGTTCTAATATTAAAAAGACAGTGCCCGGCCGTGACCGCTTGAGTTGAAGAAATAAGAAAAGCCGTGCCTATTCCCGCCACCGGCTGGTCTCGAAATAGTTCCCCCGAGCATAAAGGGTGCCCAAGATCTGGATTTATTTGGATATTATAAGATAGAGAAGAGGCGTTTATCGTGGAAGTGCCTTTTTTGGGATAGTCATGCCAAAGATTCCCGGTTGTCATCAGACACATGACCGCATTTGCGTTCTTGAACTCGTCTGAGCTTGCCGGCAACGAACTAACTTCTATACGGTCTTCAGGCCCGTAGACCCGTCGTATGGTAGTGGTCGAAGATACCGACTTGACAATTCGCGGCGTGACCAGACCATTTTCCAGGAGTCCATTTTCATAAAATGTGGCTTTTAAGACTAGGACACGATTTGAAACCCCTGTTGCCAGAACTTTCTTCATTTGCTTCCCATTTTAGGCCGAAATAGATTTCTTCTAAACTTAGAGATCCTTTAATCTTCGATAAATTTCACCAAGAACTGGCCTCATTGTTTTTGCCGTCTCCTTAACTTTGTCATTGACGGCCCGAGAGATTTCCTCATTAACATCCAATCGTCCGCTGTGGTCAAAACCTACCTGCAATGCCGTGTCTACATTGCCGGATTGATCAACCGAAATTCTACCGCTGAGTCCAACACCCGGCCCCTCCCACATCCTGGTATTTTCGATATGAACCAGCGCCATGACGCGTAAGCGCTCAATTTGGATATCCAACGATTGGGTCCGAAGATCAATATTCATATTCTTCAGCAAAAAGTAAGATCCAAACCGATGGGCTCTGACGGTCACGTCATTTCCAAATCTCCAAGATCGGTCGGTAAAGTAAGGACGGAGTTGGCAGTGCAACGCTCTATTCAAAACCTGCTGGCCCAAATTCCACCAATATGGATTTTTTGGAACCTCTCTGTTGGCCTCATCTAAAGCATCTCTGCATCTCTTTTGAAAATTCCCCCTTTCTTCTCCAACCCCAAAGGCGGACGCTCCTTCCGGACCGTCTCCATTGTAAAAAGCCGTATCTACAATTTCTTTTTTTTGAGGATTGAAGTCGTAGGTAAACGCGCAAGACTCTCTTTTTTGCCCATAGGTGACCCCGACGCCTGTTTTGAAAAATACCGCCTCGGTTCCGCCAAAAATAAACACTGAATTTAAATGGTCGCTGTCGACGGAATTCTTCATACACATTTCAGCGGAGCCTGAAGAATATTCTCGACTTCTGCCATCGGAAAAGCCAGCAACTCCACCTATTATGACCTTGCAATTTCGAACATGCTTAACCTGTCCCCATCTGCCTTGCTTATCAATTCTCTGATGTTCGCTGGAATATCCGGTCTTCTGGCTTAATTTGTGAAGAAAATAGGGCTCATAAAACGATTCGGATTTAAAGTTAAACGGAAGGTCTGCTAATCGTGCCTTAGCCTCAGAAACGACTTGTGCTGAATAGGGTTGGAAAAAAGAAAATTTCCGGGATGCGCTTCTCGTTTCAGAAAGAAGCGACCTGGCCCTCTGTGCAGAAGGCAAAACTCGACTAACCGGCATTCTAGCTAAAGTTAATGCGACACGCATAGGCAACCCCTTACCGTACCTAATTACGAATGCTTGGATGAGTTGATTGTATACCAAAAATTGAAAAAGTCACCTAAAAATAGCACGTCCCAATTCGCACCAAACCTATTTATACCCCTTCAACGGTAGTTAAAACCTCTGAAGGATGGTTCCCAACCATTTACTATTTTTTGATAGAATTCAAGATTCCCAACGCCAATCCCGCCCCACTCAAAAGCTTATACCAGTTATCCTCAATAAAATCCGGCCTCTTCCCAATTTTTACCGTCACAATATCCCCAGCCAAAATATTCGTAGTAGCGCCCAATTCAACGTTCGCCCGTTTAACGGTAAATTGCAACGAAGCCGTATAAGCCAACGCCTCCACCGGATTCTCAGTCTTCTTAATCTCGACCGTATCTTTCCCCAAATCATGCAGCGCAATAAAAATAATCTTGGAAGGATCAAGTTCTTTTTCCTTATTCATTTTTTCCAACACCACAATAACTTCCGACCCCGAGACCAGACGTCCGATCTTGTCTTTGAGCAACGCATCCATTTCCGGCAACGTTTTTCCCTGAACGTAAATCCGGCCCGCAAATGGCAATGCCACGGTACCGTCCGGACTAATCGGCTGTTTCGTCGTTAGATCGCGTTTGCCTATGACCTGCACTTCCAAAATATCGCCTGGTTGAAGACGGTAGTCGGCGGCAAAAAGAGTAGTTCCAACGAGGACGAATAGTGCGATTAGAAAACAAACTTTTGGAAATTTCATTTTATTGAAGTTTATCATAGAAAGCGGTCTAGAGGCCGAGATTTAACAGAAACGCTCCCGTGCTTAAATTCCGACCGAGGCCCAGGCGAACGGCCTGCAACAGGTAAACATTAATGCCGACAGTCGATCCTTCCGGTGCAACCTCAAATTGTCCCTGCCACATGACCGAATCATAGCGCTGCCCCAAAATAGGGAATCGATAACCCGCTGTAATTTTAAATGGCTCGCCTTGATAAACGCTGCCTTTGACATATCCGACATGCCGCCACAAAAACTCATCATAGATTTCTCCCGTGAATCTCCAAGACGTCGCCAAATAGTCCACGGTTGCCTTTGTTCCGAAAGTGGGATTCAATGGGTCGTTGAGATGATCCGAAACTACACCCAATCCCAAGCTCCGGTCGTACAGTAAATGAAGCCCTTCGCCTGGCTGCTGCGGCCATTCCAACACTACTTCGCCGGTCGACTTATAACCGATTCCCCTAACGAATCTAAAATCGGTCGGAGCAACAAATTCCGTATCCTTTGGGCCATATGGGCCAACCGTCTTAATCGACGCACCGGGGTCGCGCAAAAACGCCAGAATTTCTTGGTAAATGGGATCGCTCGGATGAATCAACGGCGTATGGACGTCCCCGAACCAAAGGATTTTTAATCCGGGCGTGTGCGACAAGCCGCCCAAATAATATTCGGAAATGGGATCGGCGGTGTTATCGGTTCGGCAATGGATCGATAGCAGCGGAATTTTAATGTCGGGTAAAATCCGGCGTTCTTTTTCCACGGTGCGGCGAATTTGGTAATTGTTTCGTAGGGCGTTATAGGGATATGAAAAATGGGTGGCGGTGGGATCGGCGTTGACTTTGAATGTGCCGAGATCGACACCGAAAAAATCTGCAAACGGCGTAATTGGTGTGAGTAAATAAAATTCGTTGTAGCCGCTTTTGATCATGCCGCCTTGTTGGATGACGCCTTTGATATCGGGGTCTTTTGCTGCGGTAATAAGCGCCAGCGATCCGCCGAGCGAGACGCCGTAGATATAGATTTCGTTGCAGCGACTTTTTAGGAAAGCTAACGGGCCGGGAATTGCTCCGATCCAGTCTTCGTAGTTTTTGGTTTTGAGGTCGTCGATGGTGGTGCCGTGACCGGGCAATCTAACCGCATAACTGGCGATATTGTTGGCGTAGAGATATTTTTGAAGTTCCAGACTTTGCAGTGGGCCGGCTGAATAGCCGTGGAGGATCAGGACGCCGATTTTTCGGTCTGGGGTTGTCCATTGGGGTTCGAAATAGAGGGGGTAGCCATATGGGGTTGCGCCATCATTTTTGGCTTGGGTTCGGTCGGATTGATAGAAGCCTGGTGCCAAATAAAGCGGAGGTTGACCAGTGTAGACTGGGTAAAATTGAGCGTTTATATCTGTGTTTGAGCTAGCTATTTCAATTAATGCAATGAAGCCGATAACGGTAAAAAATCTTAAAAACATTAGATTCCATTTTACATGTAAATCGAGCGTTAAGTCAGTTTGACAGAAAATCGCCGAACCTGATCAGGGTGTCGTCACGATGATTTACAAAATTGCGCTGGATTTGCTATAAACCGAAATCATTAGTAGCGAAAGAAAAAATGGACGAAGGAATAAATACGCAGACGCTGGGCTTGATCGAATATGGAAATTTTCTGAAGTTGGTGCAAGACAATGGGCGTTTGGTCAACGCCGTTAATATAAAATATTTTATTGATGAGAAAGTTAGAGAAAAATATAAAAATTGCAATGTCGAGATTCCAGAGAGCGACCAATGGACTGTGTGCTATGCAAAAGGCGGAAGCAGGGCGACTATTTCGGTACCTTTACCTTTACTTGTGCTTGGAAACAAAGTGACCGCAACCGTAGCGATGATAACTGATCAAAGGCAGTTTAGATGCGTTGAGGTATTTTTCTGGTACCCATAGAATGGGCAAGAGAATGGATTAACACATTAAGTACCGTAGTGCTTACCGTCACGACGGTTGCTCTGGCTTTTTTTACTTACCGATTGTGGAGTTCCGTAAAATTATCCTCTGAACGGCAACTTAGAGCCTATGTGTTTATTGCCGAGGCAAAAATTATATCGGCGGATTCCGCAGGTCGAAAGTTTTATTTTACAATCGAAAACTCAGGCCTCACTCCTGCTTACAGTCTTAGTGTCGAAATTGAACAAGGATTTGCGTCAAATTCTTCTGGCCATTTAAATATAAAGGACCCCAAGACGAGGAGCAGGATAGATGCTTTAGGCCCAAATAAGGGAAGCTATCTTACATATGGATATATCCCCCACAGTGCGACAATGAATCTTGTTGAAAATAAATTTGGATATTTTCTTGGCGTAACGATTCAATATGTCGACGCATTCAAATCGAGGCAGTCTCAAAATCTTCGATTTCGGCTGATGCAAGATTCAAACGTTAATTACGTTCTTTCTCCTTGCGCCGTAAATTAATTTGCAATAAATAAGGGTGAAAAGAGATGGGTTGGAATGGAGAGTGGAGTTAAAAGCCACTTAACAGCCTTAGGATAAAGCGCCGATCCCAACTGCTATCGGGATAGGTCGAACCTTATGGTCATCTTCTGGCACCCTTACACTACAAGACCACAATTTCTGATTTTCTAGGTCTTTATTCCACATAACGCCATCACCGGTACCAAATTCTTGGTAAAAACTTAGCCTCAAGCCATATTGGATATCTCCCTTTTGGATTAGCCCCTTCAACTTTTCTAGATCGCCATTATCTTTTGGATCGTTGTTCAGTTTCAATTCGCACGCCCACAATATCGGCCAGTTCGTTTCTTTTAATTCGTCAGGCGGTGAATTTACATCGGCGATATCATCGTATATGACAATATCAGGGTGACACCTTCTATTATCATTCTTAAAAATATAAGGTTCATTTACGATTCGAGACCATATTTGTCTATTTTTAAAAACATCCCAGGGCTCTGCATAGTTTCCGCTAACAGTGTCTTTTTTGAGAAGTTCAAAACACGTTACTAATCTGCGTGTAAGCTCAGTCTGTAAGTCAATTTCTCTTAACCAACGTTGAGGTGTTTTTTGCCAGTCGTCGACAAAGCCGTTAACAACGTTCCACGCAGTTTGAACTAAATAAGGATAGTTAGCCATAAAATCTTCCTATTCTGACATAATGAATAAAATATTTGAGGATCAGCAATTATTAATATCATCTATTTTTCATGGCGCAAGAGACAGCTTATCTCTAGATTTTCACATCTTGATGCTGTTCCATTAAAAAATGCACACAAAATTAAATCGAACCCATGCCAAATACCTGGCACGGGTCAACCGAATTCGAACGGATATTCGCCATCTTCAATCGAAATATAGGAAGGGCGCGAAGGTGGAAAAGGCTCTGTTGAACGCTATCATTGCGCAAAAAATCGACGATCTTGAAAAATGCGTAGGGGAATTTGTCGCGGAACTGGAATCACGCAAAACGCATTACTCGTTGGATGCTTGATCGCTGGTTCCACCGCGACTAAAAACGACGCTGGGGCGATGGGTGCGGGAATGCAAATCATTTGCGACGGAATGCGTCAACGTGCGAAGCCCCAATTGCGCCAGCCGAACTTCGCCTTCTCTGAATGCGGGAGAGGCGGTGGGCGACAGCGTCAATGAATCAAACGACCCCGTTTCGGATCGACTCGCCAAACTGGGAGAGACGGTGACTACTGTGGTGGCGGCGGAGCGCGTTACCGTTGGAGAATACGACGCCGGGGTTGCTGCTTTGGAGACAATGCATCCCATAAAGAAACCTCCTGAAAGAATTATATTCAGTATACTCCCAACCTTAGACTTGGTTCGTCATTTCACGTTGACGTCGTAGTCCAGATCCAACTCATCCCCCGGCAGCCCGCGAATCCCCCAATTATGCCGAGGCGTTTCAAAAATCGTGATTTCAATATCATTTTTTGAAATCTTAAATGTTGAAGAAATACGGTCGAAAAGCAATTGAAATAACTTTTTCTTGGCGACGACTGACTGGTCCTCAAATCTGAAAATCTCGATAATCACGTAAGCCTGCGTTCGTCCCTCCGGCATATAAAAGCCTTCCGATTTTAGCCTAAAAAATCGATAAATATAGACTTCGCTGCAGTGGCTTCTATTAGGAAAGCAAGCGACTCCGCAATCGCGCCAATCCGCTCTTCGCAAATTCGAGATTTTCAGAACTGATTTCACGGGTGTTAGAATGAACTAAATTTAAAGTTTACTAAACATTCTATACAGGCGAACCCATAACGTTAACGCATGAAGAAAGAAATTAAGATTATTTTGCCTTCGGAAACTCCTCAGTCAAAAAAAGGAGGTATTTTTGAAGATATGCTTAGGACTGTACTCGAAGCCCAAGGGTACGGTATCGCGCAAAACGTGAATTTCACAGGACTAGAAATCGATTTGCTTGCTGAACACACCATTCGAAAGGGAGAACGCCTTTACGTTGAGTGTAAAGCGAAAGATAAGCCCAATTCTGGTGAAATCAAGAGCTTTGCTTTCGGTGTTGGGCATAAGAAAGCAAGTTTTGGATATTTTATTCATACTAACGAGTTGGAACACCAGGCTGCTGGGCTAAGAACAGAAATACTCGAATCTGATGATCCAAATTACAAGAAACTTTCGTTTCTTGGGCCAAATGAAATATTGGAATTGCTGGAAAATAGTGCATTTATAGATTCATTTGAAAGCAAAGAGCCTGCCGGAAAACGATTTACAAAATTGATCCTTGCGTTGACTCACTTCGGAAAATATTACATTGCATTAGTTGCAGGCAGCACCATGCCTAGTTCGTTTATTTGTGTAAAAGCAGATAACGTTTCCGGCGAAGTTGACCATGGAATTGTCGAGCAGCTCCGAATTGCAATTCCAGAGATAAATGATCTTGAATATATCGTGAACGCTGAAAGCGCGACACAGAAGCCTAAAAAAATTACCGAAATTGAAACTATTAGTGAATTGGCCACGGGAGAATCATGGTTCGATTATCAACCAACAAATCCAAAATTTTTTGTCGGTCGAGATCAATTAATGAAAGAATCATTTCGCTTTTTTGAAGATGTTAAGAATAAGAAAACCGACAAAAGACTCTTCTACTTAGAAGGAAAGTCTGGGTGGGGAAAGAGCTCTTTTATTGCGAATATCAGAGATAAGGCAAGAAGTGTTCGAAATAGGGGAAAATACTTTGTTTATGCCGTCGACTATAGGAGCGCATTGTCCAATAACTTTGCCTCAATAGCTTTTTCAAAGATGATTGAAAAGGCAAAATCTGAAGGATTTGTCCCTAAGAAAAGCCCATTAAAAATTACTTCGGCATTCGATATTTTGAGTTCCAACGAGGTGAAGGAACTATTGGCTTATCTTGAAAAAGAGGAAAAACTTTTAATTCTTGTTTTTGATCAATTTGAAGATGCTTTTAGGCAGGGAACCTTTTTTAAGTCATTTTATAAACTATTGATTGATGCTCATGACGTTGGCACAAACCTCATTGTTGGGTTTTCCTGGAAAACTGAAATAAATATTCCAGCGGATCACGAGGCATATTATCTTTGGCAACAAGTGAAGTCCAACGCGGTTGAACTAAAAATGCCCGAATTTGGACTTAAGGAACTTCGTGCGGTTACCCGACAATTGGAAAAAGATATTGATACCGAATTACCGAATGAACTTCGGATTAAGTTAATAGAAATTTCACAGGGCTTCCCTTGGCTGATTAAGAAATTGTGTATCCACGTTCTGGAACAAGTAAAATCAGGAAAAACTCTCGAGGTATTGCAAGAAGAAGATATGAATATTGAGATTTTGTTCAAACAGGATTTAGAAAAGTTGACGGGCAAAGATTCGGAACTGCTTCATTACATTGCTAAGAGGGCATACGACGGAAAACAGTTTGATGTTTCTGAAACTGACGAGCCGTCAGAACCAATCATAAAAGGGCTAATTAATCAGCGTCTTGTAATAAAATCTGGGACAAAGCACAACATATATTGGGACGTATTCAGAGACTATTTAGTTGAGGGAAAGGTTCCCGAAATAGGCGAAATATATTTGTTGCGATATCAGCCATTGAAGGCATATAAGATACTGGAGATCATCAAGAGAGAAAGACGTCTTTCGGTAAATGATTTCGAAAAACTGGAGAAACATAAGTTAGTCCACGGAACGTACCAAAATTATTTCCGCTTACTTAAAGACCTAAGAGTTATCAGCACTGACGAAGTAGATGAGCAGAAGTATGACGATGATAAGAAGTATCATATCGCTATTGACTCTCTAACAAATTTGTCAGAGGACAAGTATAAAGATTTTCTCCACGAAAAGTTTAAGAGATACGCACCCTTGATTAGACTACAAAAACTTGGTGATCAGAAAACAATTTCTCAAGAAGAAGCACAAAATATTGTCAAGGAAACCTTTAGAGGGCGGAACTATAATGCGACCACCTGGAGCACTTATACGCTTATACTTATGACTTGGCTGAAATACGCTGGCTATCGGCTCAATATAAGTGCTCCGCCTAAGTTGCGGACTTCAAGAAGCGAAGATCCTTTGGATAGGTTCCTGACTAATTTTCCTAGACCCACTGTGGCCTATGCATATTCTTTGTCTTGTACGGCTTCATCCGATGTTTCTAAAGGGCGAAAAGCAAAGCTGGAATCGGATTTGAGCGTATTGGAAATGCTTTCAAAAAACGAAGGGAAGTTTGAACTTATTTCTGAATTCTTGGGAAAAGACGAAGAATATTTGCGTTCAAAAATTGCGAGTGCTGCTGGGAAATTACTTCCGGTAAAAAAAATTGTTCCGCTTTTGCAAGAGTACGGAACGGATATTAACGCCGACTTCATAGTCAGAAATTTACCAGAATTATTTGTAAACGCTCGTTCAAGTGAATATAGAAAGACCTTGGCAAACGTCCTAAAAGCTTGGGCCAAACTCGTGGCTGGCTATTAATCTGTCTAGTTGGATGGATTCAAGATGCATATCGACGCCAAATATTTTGATTTGTATTATTTTTTCAGGGAATTAAGAATTCCAAGTGCCAAACCCGCGCCACTTAGGAAATGGTACCAATTGTCTGCGATAAAGTTGGGTTCCTTGCCGACCTGAACAGTCACTATGTCATCTGCCGTGATATTAGTTGTTGCGCCCAATTGCTCTCAGTCCCACGCTTCACGGAAAACGGCTGATCGGTCGTGTAGGCCAATGCCTCGGCCACACTCTCAGTTTTCTTCACTTCTAGGGTGTTTTTGCCCACATCATGAAACACAACAAAAATCACTTTGGAGGGGTCTCCCTTCTTTTCTTTGGCCTGACGATCCAGATTTACAATAATTTCCGAACCTTGGACAAGCTTTGACCATTCGGTTTTTCAACATATCGTCCAACTCGGCCAATGTTTTTCCTTGGACGATGATTCGACCGACGAACGGCAGCGCTACCGTTCCGTCTGGGCTAATTGGCTGTTTGGTGGTCAGGTCGTGTTTGCCTACGGCCTGGACTTCCAATACGTCGCCGGGGTGCAGAACGTAATCGGCTGCAAATAGAGAAAGTGTGGCCAAGATAATGATGGCGAATGCCCGAATCACCGTGTTTTGTATCGTCATCGATATCACAAATTCCCGTAGAGATTTGAATCCAAACATGCCGTGATATTTGGACTATGAATTTATGAGATTGTCGGCCTGGCTTGAGGCAAGGCTTTGAGCGATGTAAACTGAGATTATGTTCCCGGTGCTGGATGTCCTCAATTTTCTCATTTACGGTATTTTTAGCCTTTATCTTTGCCGAACGGAACTTTTGCAGAAAGAATCTGCCAAAGAGTCCCTCCGGGTTTTTGAGGCGAAGTTTTCAGAGTTAATTGTGTCTTTGGCGAAAAAAAATGCGCTTCAAGGGGTTCAGTATATTCGAAATTTTGCCGGAATAGCGGCCCTCATTTTATTGGCAGTAACGCTACTTGTCTCAATTTTTTTCCCCGGAGTTTATTCTTTTCCTATAGCAGCGCTTTATTTTAGGTATGTTGTAGTTTCGTTCGTGATGGCGGCCCTTATTTTCATGTCCGTTACTTGGTTTTCAAATCGAAATTACCTGTGGTATCTAAAATTGGGCGTTACAACAGGTATAGGCATCCCGATTTCAACGGTTTTACTTGGGTTAATTCTAAAATTGGGTGGCGCCGGCGCAGATTCTCTGTCCGGGCTAACCCCGCTTCTTTGGGAGATGTTTTATCAAATGGCAGGGTTGTATTCTTTTTTTGGAATTGCGGTCCCGATACCAAAAACTATTTTTTTGCTTAGCGCTTTCGTTGGTCTAGAATTTTTCTTTTTTTGCGTGATCATTACCATTTTCGGATTTATTGTCCTTGGCATTCCGTTTTTGGCGACCGTTGTATTGTGTAGCCTTTTCTTAAAAATATTCAAAATATTTGATGCTCAATTTTCAAACAAAGCGGCAGGAGCGATTGTCGCGATTGGCTGGTCTTGGGTGCTTGTGATATACCCGGCGCTCTCTAGACTCTTTTTTAATTAATGCGATTTTGATTCAATATCTAACGCCAATGATTTACCAACTACGAATCACGTTGTCTCGCATCAATCCGCCGATCTGGCGACAGGTTCTTATTCCCACAAAACACTCTCTTTCCAAAACGCACAAGGTTATTCAGGCGGCCATGGGCTGGAAGGGCTACCATCTTCATCAGTTTCGGACGAAAAACTTGCCCAATCAAAAACCAGTATATTACGGAGAGCCAGACATAGAATCCTCAGACAATCTTATCGACGATAAAAAAGTAAAATTGTCAGATGTCTTGAAAAAGGAAAACGAAGTCATTATCTACGATTACGACTTCGGGGATGGCTGGCAGCACGAAATTATTTTAGAAAAAATATTGGATAGGTCGGATCAGACTCATCCCATTTGCATCGGCGGTGAAGGGGCATGTCCTCCTGAAGATGTGGGTGGAATTCCAGGTTATTACGATTTTCTTGAAGCCATTGGTGATCCTAAGCATGACGAGCATGAGCATTTGATGGCTTGGTCGGGCGGTCGCTTCGATCCTGAGAAATTTAATATGACGGCGGTCAATAAAAAACTCAAAGCACTGTAGAGATTCGAACCCAAACATGGCATCATTAGGGAATCATGAACCTAAGAGACGCAATCCTGCTGGTGAAGAAAAACCCGCATTACACGAACGAGCGAATTGCACAGTATTTCGGACTGTCGCGCAATGAGATCATATATATGATCCAAGGCCATACCAATTTGCGCATTGAAAACATGAAGCGAATTTCAAACCTCCTTCGGATTTCAATCGATGAATTGACCGATAATCAATTTGTGACTCCGTCCTATCATTATTCGGAACAGACCTTCTCTCTTAATGTGACGGCGGAAAAAAACTATCCCGAATTTTCTATTCAAAAAGGGGATATTTTGTATGTGCGTCCGTTTGTGCATGAAGCGAAGAAAATCGGCCAAATGGTGATGACTCTCAATAATAAGACGTTTACCGTTGAGCGCTACACGGGCAATCCTCAGCGATATGCGGATTCGGGAAAGCAGCTTTTTTATCACATAGTCGGCATTTCGCGTTTTTTGACCGAGGCCGACGATGATATTAACGTGAAAGCAAAGTTGGATTTAAACGCCCACGGTAAGCCCCGAAGTAAAATGGGCAGGCCGGTGAAGAGAGGTTAGATTAGGAACCCGGCGCTAAAGCTTACCGTCGTATTTTTGATGTCTGCGCTTGATTTAAGGACGGGACGCAAGGATTGACCCCAACGCGCCTCGGCGAAAAAGGAGTCTGACTTATAGCCAACCCCACCCTGAACGCCGTAATCCAGAGTGTTCACGGATGCCTTGATGTCTTGTTCGGAAATTGCGCCGGAATCGTTGGTATAAAGAGAGGCTCCTGAGAGAATAGCCACAAACGGCCCTGCGCCGATGAAGAAGTGTGGGTTGGGATTTATCTTAAAAAGAATGGGAATTTCGAGGTATTGGAGAGTGGTTTGTGATCGTGAACCGGTAGTAAGAGCGCCTCTTTTGGGCTTTTCGCTGTCGGCGATTGCGGTTCCGGGCATATTTTTTAGGTACCCTTTTTGGGAGTACACAAGCTCTGCGGAGAGTGAGCATAAGGAATTCAGGTCGTATTCAATTTGAGCGCCGGCTGAGGTTCCGATTAGCTTTGCGTCCGCGCCTTCGGACGAATAATTGTTTGATTGGGCGCCGTTTACGCTTGCGGAGATCATCCCCGCTTTTATTCCGAATTTCGTTGCGCTATGTAATGTTGAAGATATTCCGAGAATCAACGCTGTAAGAACATAGATCGTTAAGAGCTTTTTCATTTGTTTTCCCCCTTATGAATAAGCCTTACAGTAGAATTATCGGGATTTGGCGGCTTTTTGTTGCAATGGTTGTTTACATGCCTTTACATGCCCCTTGCTTTTTAGTGCCTGTAGAACCTCGCTACGCGAAGACTCGCATGCGATTGGGTCGGGAAGTGAAGGGAGAGACATTGGGTTGCATGTTTTGATTTTTTTTCTGGAGGGAGGCTTGGTTTCTTTGGTTGCTTTTGAATGAGGTGGGCACGTTTGTTTTTGAGGGGTGGACTCCGCATTCCGACACACCATTTAGTTGTGTCTTCATTTGGTTGCGTCGCTTCGCTCCTCAGGTGTGAGGCGCGACCGGCGAACGCCGGTCGCCCTAGGGGCGCAGGGCTTCGCCCTGTCGCGCCGGGTTCTTAGCCCGTGACGCCCGATTCCGCATTACCGTCGGATCGTCACATCCCCGGAAAACGTAAACACGCTTTTCTTCATTTTAAATTGCAGCGCTTCGATGGCGAACACGGTTTCTTCCAGTTGGCCTTGGAGGTCGATTTTCTGTTGAGCGCGGAGGTCTTTTTCGTCTTGGCCTAGGTACAGCGCCGCGCCTTCCGCCGTTAGGCCTTTCACGTCGAAGACATGGGCGATGTCGAATCGAATGCGGACGGCTTCACGCTTCAGTTTGTTTAAGTGGACTTGGTCTTGCTTTCGCATCAGTTCAAAGGATTCGTCCCAGGCCAGCGCATCCAGTTGGGACTTGGCGGCGAAGGTTAAGCGCAGCTCGTCGCCGACCTGTTCGATCCATTTAAAGGGGGATTCCGGGAGGGTTAGTTTTAGGTCTTTGGGCAGACGGATCACTCCCGAAACCAAGGCATCGCCTGGAATTTTGGAAAGGAGGTACTCCCGGTTTTTGTTCTCGAAATGCTTGTGTTGCAAGGTGATGGGTTCATCGGTGTGTTTGATCCGGACTTTCTTGGCGGAGATGTCCGAGGCGACTTCGTCCGAGAGGGTGCGGATCGTGTTTTCAAAGCGGATGATTAAGCGTTTGTTTTTGACGTCGAGGATTTCGGCGGCGCCGGATACCGGCTGTTTGCTGTCGCTCCACAGACCATCGAATACGGCGTAGGTTTTGGTTTTGGATTCCTTAAATTCTTTGATCGCGGCTTCGGGTGTTGCTAAGAGCCACCGCATACTACTGAATATCCCATATTTGGAAATGGGCAGCGCACAAATGAGAAGCAACGCCATAACGATCATGACCACCCATTCAAAGCGGCCCCCGGTTTCCATGCGGTATTTCGGATTGCCGGGAATCACGGCGCGGGTCGTGTTGGGCCAGAACATCGGCACGCCGCGCAAATTAAACATATCGAGAATGACGTGCGACACATACCCAATCGAAAACGCGGCGATCCACCGTAGGGGCAATCCCTCGTGGTTGCCCCGCACCATCGCCATCATCCCGTATCCGCCCATCAATCGATAACCGATCCAAACCACGCCAACAATCAACGCAAAAAAGACGGTGGCAACCGCCCAGCCAATGAGCGAATGCGTTGCCATGCGATGGCCGAAGCGTTTTTCTAACGGTTTTGAGATGAAGAAAAACAGTTTGCCGATGGTCGATTTGGGGTGATCTAAGTCAGGCGCTAACGCGCCGAACACGCCGCAGATTAAGATGCTCCAATGCAGACTTTGTTGGACGCCGAAAACGGCCAAGAGAATTAAGGTTAGGAAAAGCCCGAAAAGGCTGTGTGTAGTCGCTAACATGTCATTTCCTCAACATCACCCGCACCAACAAGAAAAGACTGGTCCCGAATCCCGCTAAAATATATCCCTCAAAACTATGCATCCCCAGCGCCACAAATCGCGACATCACCACCAGCGCCCACAACACCAACACCGCCTGGCTCCAATCCTGATACTTCACTCCGGCGTCGTGATACACGGCCCGGATCGTGTCGGCGGTGACCACTTTTTCGCCTTGCAGTTGCCGCGTCATTTCCATAAGCGCCAACGGGTTACCGTTGGCCAATGTGACAAAGCGCGTTTCCAGTAATTCGTAATCGCGGATGTTGAGATTGCGCGTTAGGCGGCGGATCAGTAGGCGCGTGTCGTCTTGGCTCAGTGGCGTTAGTTCAATGGATTTTAAGCGGTACCACAGTTGCTTTAATCGCGTGTCGGTAGCGTCGGCGGCAGACAACACCGTGAACTTTTCCAAGATCCGATCCATCAGATCCAATTCCGACGCTTTCAGTTTGTGGATCTGATCAATGATCAATACCGGCAGGCTCATGCGTTCGGCGGATAGCACGTGGTCGATGAGTTGTTGAAGCGATGGGCGGCTCGATAATTTGTCTTTCCACTCCGGCGTTAGCGCGTTGGCCAGTTGGATCACCATTGTTTTGAGCGGTACCGGGCTTGTGATGAAGATGGCGTTGGGGCCTAGGTTCTTGGCCATGCGCTCCAGGACTTGGCTTTTTCCGATCCCGAGCGGGCCAGTCAATACAATGGAGCGATTCTTTTGTAGCTCTTCGGTGATGTCTTTAATGATGGCGTCTCGGCCAATTAATACATCCGCGTCGGCGACGTCGGCCTGTAACGGAGCCTGAGCTTGTCGAAGGCTGGGATCACTGGTAAACAGTTTACCGATGATGCGGTTTAAGCCGGGGCGGGTGTCGAGTTGGTCTAGCGCTTCTTTGGTTTCGGGTTTTGTTTCGTCTGATGATGCTTGTTTGTCGTTGGCTTCAAAATATCGCTGTACCGTTTCCCAATCGGAAATACCTAACACTTCTTTGGCTTGGGCTTTGGTAATACCGGTCGCGCAAAGCCGCACCGCAAATGTTTGGCGCAAGACCTGGGAATTGACCGCCTCCTTGAGCCCTGCTTGCTTGGCTGCTTTTCTAATGACATGATCCACCGCGCGAGCCGACAGGGGCTTCACCCCTTTTGAGGTGAGAAACAACTGTTCAAGGGGTGTTTGAAGCCGGGCTTGCGACCACTGTGTCAGTGCGGAAAAAACTTGGTCATTCAGTTCAATGCTACGCGGGCGTTTGCCGGTGATTGTTAAGGTGTGGGAATTCCAGTCGATGTCCTTAACGGTTAGCCGGGTCAATTCTTCCATGAATAATCCGGCACCCAGAAACAGCAAGACGATGGCTTTGTCCCTGGGGTCGTGGATAGCGTTGAGCAGGTTTTGGACATCGGATGGGGACAGATAGCGGATCGAATCAGCCATACGTTTCTTCTAATGCCCCGTGCCTGGAAAACCTAAACCCCGCTATTTGGCGACCTACCCCATAGCTCTTGGCGGAAGACCCCATAGTTCATGGCGAGTTACCCCATAGGTGTTTGCGAGTTAACCGAGTCGTGAGCCAGGTTACTTAAACCCATTACGAAGACAAATCGAAGCTGATTTAGTCTATACAAACGCCCTGCGCATCGGTGTGTGCTTCAAGTACCATGGAGGCTTTTGACGACTTAGCCGAACCGCGGCAGGTATTTATCGAATGGGATCAAAATGTGACGTGGAAGAGTTGTAACTGTGGACTGGGGGGTCGGTGCGTATTTGCGAACAAAAAGTTCGAGGGAAAAACGCATTGGCGGAGAGAGAGGGATTCGAACCCCCGGTGGCTGCGAAGCCACAACGGTTTTCAAGACCGCCGCATTAAACCGCTCTGCCACCTCTCCATTTTACAAGGCCAAATGAAGTACAATACGCCTCTAAATTTTCGGCAGAGATGTCATATACCTTTTGACCGGCATACCAACCCGAGACGACCTCGCGCATCCGCGCCGCGAGGCAACGCAGG
>CAYGHZ010000018.1:0-19609 GCA_964349635.1 uncultured Candidatus Marinamargulisbacteria bacterium | reverse complement strand
GTCATAACGGTCACGAATCGATCGACTTTCTCCCCGATCATCGCCGCCGCCTCACGAGACGAAACACCTGCCGCAAAAACAATTTCTTTGGGCGTTGCCCTGCGAATAAAATCGACCGCCGCCAATGCTGTCGACCCGGTCGCCAACCCATCGTCCACAAGGATCACGACTCTGCCAGTGGGCGAAATAGCGCGGCGGACAGCCGAATACCGTTTCCGCCGGTCTCTCAACCGCTCCAATTCCAACCGAGCCAATCTCGCAACCACGGGCCGAGAATAATACTGCGCTCCTTCTCCAATCAAAATATGGCCATCTTCATCGACACAGCCAATGGCATATTCCGGATTATCGGGTGACCCGATTTTATGAACCAGTACAACATCAAGATCGCCCTCCAAATAGTCCGCCATTATTTTCCCCATCGGGACAGCTCCCCTGGGAATAGCCAGCACCAACGGATTAGCGCCCTTGTAATCGGACAATTTTCGGGCCAATATCGAACCGGCTTCCTGTCGATCTCTCATGGGTACTCGACCCGTACCAAACACAATCCGCACGCGGGCGCCACCGTAAACGGGTACACCTTTCTGGCCAACACCAGCTGATCAGCAAATTCTTTCACTGTTCTCTTTCCTCTTAAATGTTCAAACAGCGACCCCATAATATTTCTAACCATACGATATAAAAAACTGTTCGCCCTAATTCTCATCTCGAAGTAGTCAAATGGGTCTCCGGTGAACAGATTTTGCACGTTCTTAGACCGCAATTCAAAATCATAGACCGTGCGAAGGGTCGACTTCTCTGCAGATCCCAAATTCCTAAACGCCGAAAAGTCGTGCTCACCTAGCAAAATATCTCTAATTTTTCCACTTGCTTCCAAGTTTGGGCTAAACGAAATAGGCGCAACAAAATCCTGTAGATAGACGGGCGGAGTTTGGCGTGAAAAAAGATATTTATATTCGCGACTCACCGCCGATCGACGAGCGGAAAAATCTGACTTTACATCCTCGCAGCCCACGATCCGGATATCCGAAGGCAAACGCCTATTAAGAGCTCTAGCAACACGCTCAATCGGGATCGAGGTTGGCGCAACGTAATTCAGAACTTGGCCTTCTGCATGAACGCCAGCATCCGTCCTACCCGCCATCACGATTTTCACCGGTTTACCGTATAAAGAAAAAAGAGCCCGAATGATCTCGGACTCTATGGTATTAAGATTTCTATGTTTGCTTTGGCGCTGGGATCCGGCGTAATGGGTACCCCGATAACCTAGGGTCAGCTTGACGTTAGTCAACTAACTCCAGCTGGGACATGCTAGCCGCATCACCCCGACGAAAACCAACCTTAACGATTCGGGTATACCCACCCTTACGATCTTTATACCGCGGTACAATATTTTCAAAAACGTTCTTAATAATTTCTTTTTTAGGAATCCAACGCAAGGCTTGCCGGCGGGCGTGAAGCGACCCATCTTTCCCAAGCGTAATAATTCTTTCCGCAATGCGCCTCGCCGCCCTTGCCCGCGTATCCGTTGTCTGAATACGTTGGTAGGAAAACAACGCCGCAACAAGACTCTTCATCAACGCAATGCGTTGATCGGTGGGCCTACCCAGCTTATTTTTTGCTCTCTTATGTCTCATTAATGATTACCTTTTAGTGCCAAGCCATACTGCTTCAACTTCAAATTAATTTCATCAGCGCTCTTTTTACCAAAATTCTTAATCTTGATTAGCTCTTCCAAGTCTTTTTCAATCAACTCGCCAACTTTTTCGATTCCCGCTCTCTTCAAACAATTGGATGAGCGTGCAGACAACTCTAAATCATCAATAGTCAGTTCAAGCGCCGATTGCATCTGAATTTCGCGTTCACGTTCTTCCGCTCGCGCTTCTACTTTCGGCTTTTGATTCAACGCGCCAAAAAGCTGAAACTTTTGCGCTAACACCTCGGAAGCGTCTTTTACAGCTTCTTCCGGAGTTACACTACCGTTGGTCCATACATCTAAAACCAAACTATCATAGTCCAGTTCTTCACCCACGCGAATTTTTTCAACTTGGTGATTCACCCGAACAATGGGCGAAAAAGACGCATCAATATTGATAACATTTAATCCTTGGCCTTCATGCTGATTTTCGTCAGCAGTCGAATACCCGGTTCCCTTTTCCAAAACCATCTCAATTTTTAACTTACCGTCTTTTGAAACTTCCGCAATATGATGTTGAGGATTAACAATTTGAACCTCTGAACCGCAATTAATATCTTTAGCTTTTACTTTTCCAGCTCCGTTCTGAGTTATTTTAAGCTTTAACGGGGAATGACCGGAACCCTTAAAAATAACGCCTCTCAAATTGCAGATAATATCAAAAACATCTTCAACAACATTTGGAATCGTCGAAAATTCATGTTGAACACCATCAATTTCAAGCGACGTAATCGCATAGCCTGAAAGCGAAGCCAACAAAACCCGACGCATCGAATTACCTAACGTCGTTCCCATTCCTCGCTCAAGAGGCGACACCACAAAACGACCGGCGTTATCCGGCAATTTTTCAAACTTTACCCATGGAATTGGTTTAGACACTCTTATCCCTCCTACCTAGCGTAATATTCAATAATCAGCTGCTCTTCAACCGGAACATCGATCTCTTCCCGTTGGGGAGAGTGCAATATGGTGATCGACTGATCTTGATCGTTAAAACTAACCCAATTTGGCAACGCTTTCTCTTTAACGGAAACGTACCTATTCTTCAAAAATTCCGCGCTATTGCCCTGAAGCTTCAACACATCACCCTGCTTCACAATCAAAGACGGAACCGTCACTTTCTTTCCATTCAAAACAAAATGCGCATGCCTTACCAATTGACGCGCCTCTTTTCGAGAACGTCCAAACTTGGTCCGAAAAACCACATTATCAATTCGGCGCTCCAGCAACGACAAAAGATTATGACCCGTTACACCCTTTTGCTGAAGTGCTTTTTTGAAACTATTGCGAAGAGACGTTTCCGTAACACCATAAAAAAACCTCAACTTCTGCTTTTCTCGAAGACGACGTCCAAATTCAGACAACTTCTTTGGAACCACAGATTTTGGCCCCGGAGGAAAATTTCGTTTTTCAATAGCGCATTTCGCAGTTTCACAACGCTGCCCCTTGAGATAAAGCTTAACGCGGCTGCGTCTACAAATCTTACAACTTGCACCAATATATCGTCCCATTTATCTAAACCCTCCTACGCTTTCTCGGACGACATCCGTTATGGGGTATAGGCGTCACATCTTTTATAGACTCTACTTCCAAACCAGCCGCCTGAAGCGCGCGAATAGCTGTTTCTCGCCCGGATCCGGGACCTTTTACCAAAACGTGAATGCGCTGCATACCCGCAGCCTCGATCGCCTTCTTTGCCGCCAACTCCCCTGCCTGCTGAGCCGCAAACGGAGTCCCTTTTTTCGTACCCTTAAAGCCCGTCATACCGGTTGAAACCCAAGATAATATATTACCTTCAGGATCACTGATAGAAACGACCGTATTATTAAAAGTAGACTTAATATGTGCGATGCCTACCGGAACTGATTTTTTAACCTTCTTTTTCTTTTTTACCCCCACGGGGGATCCTCCTTATTGAGTTACTTACTTAGTAACCTTCTTTTTACCGGCAATGGCAATTCTTTTTCCACGCTTGGTCCTTGCATTAGTATGTGTTCGCTGACCGTGACACGGCAGTTTCTTGCGATGACGAATACCTCGATAACAGCCAATATCGTAAAGCCGACGAATATTTTGACCAATCTGCCTTCTTAAATCGCCCTCAACAACAAACTTGCCGACAGCATCCCGAAGCTTAATAATTTCGTCTTCCGCCAAATCCTTAACACGAGTGTCGGGAGATACACCGGTTTGCTCTAAAATATCCTTAGACAAAGGCAATCCGATACCAAATAAATAGGTCAAGGCTATCTCTACTCGCTTATTTCTTGGAAGATCAATACCTGCTATACGTGCCATATTTCCTATCCCTGTCTTTGCTTATGTTTAGGAATTTCACAAGTAACCATAACCACTCTATTGCGACGAATAATCTTACATTTTTTACAAATTCTTTTCACTGACGCTCTGACTTTCATGTATACCCTGCCTATTTTACTCGATAAGTTATTCTGCCCCTGGTCATATCATAGGGCGAAAGCTCGACTTTTACAGTATCCCCCAATAAAACTCTTATATAATGTTTACGTATTTTACCCGACACATGGGCCAAAATCACCTGGCCAGTATCTAATTTAACTTTGAATTGCGCATTAGGCAACGATTCCAAGATGACACCAGATACCTCAATAACGTCTTTCTTATTTACCATAATTCATCGCTAACTTAAAGTTAATATTTCAGGACCAGTCTCACCAATGTAAATTGTATTCTCATAATGAGCAGAGAATTTTTTATCAGAAGTGATTATAGTCCATTTATCCGGTAATGTTAAGACGTTATATTTACCCATGTTCACCATGGGCTCAATAGCAAACGTCATGCCTTTTTTCAAAAGAGGGCCGGTTTTTGGTTTTCCAAAATTGGGAATTAACGGATCCTCATGCAATTCAGCACCCACACCATGGCTAAAAAGGTCTCGTACAACCGAAAACCCGTTGAGTTCGACATGGGATTGAATGGCAAACGAGATATCCCCCAGATAATTGCCCGGTACCGCCATTTCAATTCCCTTAAAAAATGACTCCTCCGTAACCCTTACCAACTTGTCCACCTCGGGTTCAACGCCGCCGATCTTAAACGTTCTGGCTGCGTCCACATGAAATTTTTTAAAATAAACACCGATGTCCAGGCTACAAATATCGCCAACTCCAAATACTTTATTTTCATGGGGAATCCCGTGAACGACCTCCTCATTTTTAGAAACGCACGATGAATATTTATACCCGCGATATCCGAGGAACGAAGGCTCCGCGCCGGCGTTTCTAATCGCGTTTCTTACCCAGTCATCGATTTCTTTTGCATTAACGCCTGCCGTAAGGATTTTCTCGGCCTTAGAAAAAACACCGGCAAGTATCTTCCCACCCTCTCTCATTTTCTCCAAATCGGCCGAATTTTTGAGCGGAATCATCGTAGCTCCAGTTTTACCTTAATTTGCTCAAAAACTCTTTCCGGAGAAAGATCACCATTAATTCGAATTAAATCGTTTCCGAAATACCGTTCCATCGGCGCAATAGTCTCCTGGAAAAGCGCATACCGATTAAGTACAGTTTCGGCCTTGTCATCGTCACGCTGAACCAACTTGCCTCCACATCGATCACAAGTATCTTTTGTTTTGGGTGGGTTGAACGTATCGTGATAAACAATGTTGCAAGCAAGACACGTTTTACGACCCTGAATTCTATTTAACAAAGCGTCCTTGCTGACCTCCAAATAAAATACCTTAGGCCTTACCGAACGATGATTAAATAGTTTTTCAAATGCTTCCGCCTGCTCTACTGTCCGCGGATATCCGTCAAATATTACGCCCTTCTTAACCAGTTCAGGTGTCACTTCATACTCAAAAATTTCGTTGATTAGAGAGTCGGGGACAAGCTTTCCCGTCTCGACAAATTTTCGGGCCTTATTTCCGAGTACGGTCCCTGTGGCTAAATGAGAACGAATCAATTCCCCAGTCGCTATTCGCGGTAGATTCAAATACTCCCCAAGACGAGCGGTTTGTGTCCCTTTTCCTGATCCGGGCGCCCCAAGGAAAGCGATATACTGCGTCACTCAAGCAAGCCTTCGTATTTCCGCGAAATAATGACAGTTTCAATCTGTTTTACCAAGTCCATAGCAACGCCAACAATAATGAGAAGCGCAGTTCCTCCTAGTCCCATAAAACTGGTTACATTGGTAACATTAGCGGTAAGCACCGGAACCAAGGCAACCAAAGCAAGAAAAACCGCCCCGACCAAGGTTAATTTGGTAATAATTTTTTCCAAATAATCCACCGTCGGTTTCCCCGGTCGAACCCCCATAATAAATCCACCATATTTTTTGATATAATCGGCCAACTCCTGCGGATTGAAGGTTATCGCTGTATAAAAATAGGTAAAAAAGAAAATAAGAAAACAAAATACGCCATTGTAAAGAAACCCGTCGTAGCGATAATAGTTAGAAAAGAAATTTTGAAGCAATTCAATATTAATATACTGGACAAACATTAAGGGGAATTGCAAAATTGCAGACGCAAATATGATGGGCATAACACCACCCTGAATTAACCGAAGCGGTATAAACGTATTCTGCGCCCCATACACCTTTCTACCGACCACTCGCTTGGCATATTGAACGGGTATTTTCCGCTCCGCCTCTTGAACAAAAACAATCCCCACAATCATTGCCAGAAACACCAAAACCAAAATCGCAACGCCCACAACACTTGCTCCGCCGGAGACCAGTACATACGTATTTTTTATATAAAAAGGCATCTGGGAAATAATACCGATAAAAATAATAATCGACGCGCCATTGCCAATTCCATTTTCGGTAATCAATTCGCCTAGCCACATGACCAATGAAGCGCCTGCAACCAATCCCACGACAGAATAAAAGATAAACAAAACAAACGGAATATTGGGAGAAACAAACGATCGAAAACCAATCGACATGAACGTACCCTGCAAGAAGGCCAAACCAACGGCCAGATATCGAGTATATTGAGCCAAACGTTTCCGCCCCGCATCCCCTTCTTCCGCTATTTCCTTCAGCTTCGGCCACGCGACAATCAAAAGCTGCATGATGATCGATGCATTAATATAAGGGAGAATCCCCAATGCAAAGACCGAGAACCGCTCTAATCCACCACCTGAAAACAAATTGAAAAACCCCAGAACGCCTCCCTGGCTAAATAAACGTTCGAGAGCCTGCAAATCCACCCCCGATATCGGGATATGGCCACCCAGACGGTACACCGCCAACACCGCTACCGTGACCAAGAGCTTTCGCCGCAGGTCAGGAATTCGAAGCGCTGAGAGAAAAGAACCCATCGTTACGAGACTACTTCAGCCGTCGCCCCGACCTTTTTTATCTTCTCAATGGCAGACTCAGAAAACTTCTGGGCCTTGATTACCAGATTCTTCGTTAAATCGCCCCGACCAAGAATTTTTATCGCGGTCTCGCTTCCCAAAACCCCAGCTTTCACAAGCGACTCTGAGTTAACAATGTCTCCTGCTTTAAAATGTTTCTCAATCGTATCAAGATTCAAAGCAAAATAAGAAACCTTGAACGCATTACGAAAACCTCTTTTCTTCGGCAGTCGTCTATAGAGAGGGGTTTGCCCGCCTTCAAATCCAGGACGAACAGATCCACCCGTACGGCTTTTCTGCCCTTTATGACCCCGACCACACTCGCCGCCTTGACCAGACGCATTTCCTCTACCCTTGCGAGTTTTTTTCTTTACCGAACCAATCGCAAATCGAACTTCATTATGTTTCATAGACTAAGCACTCACCTTTTGTTTATTAACCGCTTCTTCAACTCGCTCCCCAACTACAACAGGTTCTTTTTCCATATTTTTAGAACGGCCCACATTTTCGAAGAAAACAGGCAACGTCTTACCGCGAAGTTTTTCTTCATTCTCAAGATTCTTCAATTGCCTAAGCCCTTCCATTGCCGCCTGAGCCGCGTTGATAGGATTATTGGATCCCTTCGACTTTGCAACAACGTCTTTTACGCCCAACGCTTCGAGCAATATGCGGGTTGAACCACCGGCAATGACTCCGCGACCTGCCTTGGCTGGTTTCAATATCACCCGAGAAGCACCAAATTTACCCAATACCTGATGTGGCAAGGTTCCCCCAACCAACTGAATCGACTCCAACCGTTTTTTTGCTCGTTCGATTGCTTTTTTAATAGCAACAGGCACTTCTTTTGACTTACCTAACCCAAAACCCACTTTTCCTTTTCGATTTCCCACAATGACAAAAGCACGAAAGGCCAATCGCTTACCACCCTTAACAACCTTTGTGATTCGGTCAATCTTTATAACCTTTTCAACTAACTCCTGTTCCTGATCCGGTTTTCCCATTTTTCTTCTGTAGTCTTCCATAATCAAAACTCCAATCCGGCTTGCCTGGCGCTATCCGCCAGTGCCTTTATACGACCCTTGTAGACATAGCGACCTCTATCAAAGACTACCTTCGATATTTTTTTCTCTTTTGCCCGCTGACCGATCAACTCACCCACTTTTTTCGCTCCGACCAAATCACTCTTCAAACCCTCCTCGGAAAGAGACGACGCGCTCACTAACGTCTCACCCTTTTCGTCGTTAATCACCTGGGCATAGATATGATCATTACTGCGAAAAACCGACAAACGCGGTCTGGATTCGTTTCCCTTAATCCCTGATTTAAATTCTCTAACCTTATTCTTCATTCTATTTTTCCTTATTTTTTAACGCTTTTGCCTTGCTTACGCTTCAATTTTTCACCAACATACTTAACGCCTTTACCCTTATACGGCTCCGGCTTCCGCAGATTTCTCAACTCGGCCGCCATTTGACCCACTTTTTGTTTTTCGATCCCCGACACTTTTACCTTATTCGTGCCTTCAACCGAAAATGAAATTCCCGCAGGAGGAGCAATTTCAACGGGATGAGAATACCCCAATGTAAACGACAGATTTTTACCCTGCATTTGAGCGCGATACCCAACGCCCACAATCTCTAATTCTTTCTCAAATCCTTCGTTGACTCCAATCAACATATTGGAAAGCAACGCCCTGAATAAGCCGTGCCTTTCCCGCGTCGGTTTCTGGTCATCTTTACGAAGAAGCTCAATTCTCTTACCTTCAACCTTCACTTCAATTTTTGGATCAACGTCGATCTGTAATTGACCTTTTTGCCCTTTAACGGTCACCAAGCTGCCAACTACATCTACCGACGTCTTATCTCCGACTTCAATTACTTTTTTTCCAACCCTAGACATTTGTCCACATCCTCAATGAATAATTCCAACCAATTCGCCGCCAACACGCTTCAACCTAGCGTTCCGTCCGGACATAACTCCCTTTGACGTCGACACTATGCAAATTCCAAAACCAGACATAATTTTCGGAATCTCACTTTTTTGAAGGTACTGACGTTTACCAGGTCTACTTACATTCTTCAAATTACTAATAATCGACGATCCATCCGGAGCATATTTCAAACCAATCTTTAAGACTTTTTTCTTTAAATCTTCGCTAACAATCTCATAATACTTAATAAACCCTTCTTCTTTAAGAATTTTAGCGATCCCCAACTTGAAGACGGAAAAAGGGACGTTAACCTCATCATGATTCGCCCCAATTGCGTTGCGAATTCGTGTAAACATATCAGATACCGGATCCATAATTGCCATGTTAATTCTCCATCCTTACCACGATGACTTCGTTACGCCGGGAAGCTGGCCGCCCGCCGAAAGAGTCCTAAAACAAATTCTGCACAATCCAAAGAAGCGCATAAATCCACGCGGCCTTCCGCAAATGTTGCATCTATTCCTATGCTGCACTGTTCCGCTTTTTCTCTTGTTTCTTACCAACATCGACGTTTTCGCCATAGATAGAGTCCTTTATACCTTAGTTTGCTACCGTTGTCGCCGTCCGAAACGGAAACCCAAAGCACTGCAAAAGATCAAACGCTTCTTTATCACTTTTGGCAGTCGTAACGATAGTTATGTCCATTCCACGTGATTTATCCGCTTTTTCCAAACTGATTTCCGGAAAAATATTATCTTCCTTAAGCCCTAACGTGTAGTTGCCACGCCCATCAAAACCCTTCGACGGTAACCCGCGAAAATCCCGTATTTTGGGAACCGCAATATAAATCAGCTTTGTTAGGAAATCATACATTTTCCCAGCTCGCAATGTCACCTTACACCCGATAATCTGATCTTGCCGCAATTTAAAATTAGAGATCGATTTCTTTGCCCTTCTAACAATCGGAACCTGGCCGGACAACGCTTTAAATTGATCGATCGTAAGCTCAATTACTTTCGGATTTGCAATACTGTCCCCCAAACCACGATTAATCACAATCTTTTCAATTCGCGGAACCTCCATAACATTTTTATAGTTATGCAGCTTTCTCATTTTCTCTTTAACTTCTTTTTTATATTTTTCGCTTAATGTAGACATTATTAACTCCTAATAATCCAATATCTCGCCGCTCACAACCGCTTTTCTAACCTTTTTTCCACCGACCAATTCAAACACGACACGAGTCGGCTTCCCTGTCTTGGGGCAAACAATTTTAGCATTGGACCACGAAATTTTCCCTACCATATCGAATATCCCACCCTGAGCCTTTTGCGTCGGCTTGGTATGTTTTTTTCTTACCGAGACTTTCTCAACGCTAATTTCTTCCTCCGACGGAAATACGGCCAAAATTTTCCCGGTTTTCCCTCGGTCTTTACCTGCCACAATAATTACGGTATCGCCTCTCTTAAATCTGTTCACCTATTTCTCCTAAATAACTTCCGGGGCTAACGAAATAATTTTCATAAATTTTTTATCACGCAACTCTCGTGGAATCGGGCCAAATATTCTTGTCCCGCGAGGATTACCATCCTTATTCAAGATAACCGCCGCATTTTCATCAAATCTTAAAACAGTCCCATCGCCTCGTCGTATTTTCCGAACCGTACGCACAACGACCGCCGTCACAACTTCACTCTTTTTAACCCCGCCTTGAGGAAGAGCTCTTTTAACGACACCAATAATAAGATCTCCGATTCGAGCATACCGCCGGCGAGAACCACCCAAAACCCTAATACACATTAATTCCTTTGCGCCTGTATTATCAGCGACATCTAAACGTGATTCAACCTGTATCATGCCTCTACCTGCCCATTTTCCAAAACCAATACTTTTTTAGTTGGGTGCTCCAAAACCCCAGCCACCCGCCAATTCTTTCGTTTGCTCAAAGGCCTGCATTCCGTAATCGACACCCGATCACCGACCACAGATGCGTTATCCGCATCATGAACCAAATATTTCTTTGAAACCTTGTGAACCTTTCCGTAAAGACGATGCTTAGTCAAGGTCTCCACTAAAACGGAAACCGACTTGTCTCCAGACTTACTTACAACCACGCCAATCTTATTCACCTTTCCACGACCTTCTTTCATTTAACTTCCTCTTTTTTGGCCAACACAGTATTAAGTCTCGCTATTTCTTTTCTAGCCTTTCTAACTTTAGAAGTATCTTTTTCTTCCTTTAGCGCCACCCGCACTCGGAGACCAATTAGGTCATATTGACTCTTGGTCAAACGATCTCGAATTTCCTTAACCGACAATTTATCCGCAGTTTCAATCTTTTTCATCATCAAATCCTATGCGTGAATAGCCGCTTTCGTCAAAAATTTTGTCTTTACTGGTAATTTATGGGCCGCCAGACGAAACGCCTCTTTTGCAACCTCTATAGCAACACCGCTCAATTCAAACAGAATATGGCCAGGTTTTACAACGGCCACAAAATATTCAGGAGCTCCCTTCCCTTTACCCATTCGGGTCTCTGCAGGTATTTTTGTCACCGGCTTATCAGGGAAGATTCGAATCCAAACTTTACCGCCTCGTTTAATATATCGGGTTAAGGCGCGACGAGAAGCCTCAAGCTGCCGAGAAGTAATCCAAGTGCCTACTTCGGCCTGAAGAGCATACTCACCAAACGAAATAACATTACCAGACGTTGCCTTACCTCTGTTCCTGCCACGCTGTTGCTTACGATATTTTGTCTTTTTTGGCGCTAACATAGTCCCTATTCTCCAACCGAACCCGCAAGCTCAAGAGTCTTGCTCTTACCAAAAATCTCACCCTTATAAACCCAAACTTTAACCCCAATTTTCCCGTACGTAGTTAGAGCCTCGGAAAACGCATAATCGATATCCGCTCTCAAGGTATGAAGAGGAACCTTACCCTCTCGATAGGTTTCCGTACGCGCGATTTCAACGCCACCTAATCTGCCGGAACACGTCACCTTTACGCCTTGAGCACCCGCTTTGAAAGCCTTTTGCATGGCCATCTTCATTGCGCGACGAAACGGAACGCGTTTCTCCAACTGCCCGGTAATCCACTCACCTAACAAGCGGGCCACTATCTCCGGATTTTTTTCCTCAATCACCGTAATCTTTAATTTTTTACCTACCTGCCGCTCCAATTCCTCAGTTAACGTCGCAATCTCTATGCCCTTTTTTCCAAAAATCACACCGGCGCGGGACACCCAAACCTTAACCTCTATCAAACCGGATTTCCGCTCAATAACTACCCTTGCCACACCCGCACGAGCCAACTCACTCTTAATAAATCGCCGAATTCCAAAATCACTCAAAATAGTCTTCGCATAGTCCTTTTGCTCAAACCAACTACAATCCCAATCATGAATAATTCCCAAACGCAAAACATTCGGGTTCGCTTTATTTCCCATTACGCCACTCCCTCGCTTCGTGTTAATCCCACAACAACATGACTTGTTCTTTTAAGGATTTGATAGATTCTGCCTCTCGCTTTCGGCTGAAACCGTTTATGGCGAGGCCCTTCATTAATTAATATGACACCTACATGAAGCCCATCCTCACTCATCTTATTATTATGAACAGCATTCGCAACGGCAGAGTGGACGATATCTCTTAACAATTCGCCACCCTTGTGGGGAATATTTCCTAAAACAGCTAATGCCTGATCCACTGGAACACCTCGAACCAAATCAGCAATTCGTCTAAGCTTGAAAGGAGAAATCCCCAAATAGCTGGCCTTTGCCACAACATCACACTCGCCAATATTTTTCCGCACTATTTTCTTAGGCATTGACTTTAGCCTTTTGGCCGCTATGGCCCTTAAAGGTGCGTGTTGGCGCAAACTCGCCCAACTTGTGTCCAATCATATTCTCTTGAACATACACCGGTATATGCTTTCGACCATTATAAACCGCAATCGTCAGCCCAATCATTTCCGGAATAACGGTTGAACGCCGCGACCACGTTTTTATCAACTTCTTTTCTTTTCCCAAACCAGCCTCTTCAATTTTTTCGAGAAGATGCTTATCCACAAAAGGTCCCTTTTTTAACGATCTCGCCACCGTATTCTCCTATTTCCTGCGTTCCAATATATATTTTTTAGATACTTTTTTCGCATTTCTAGTCTTATACCCCAGCGTAGGCTTACCCCACGGAGTAACAGGACCCGGTCTTCCAATTGGAGCCTTACCTTCGCCACCACCGTGAGGGTGATCACAAGGATTCATCACAGACCCGCGAACCGCTGGCCTAAACCCAGCCCATCGGGTTGCCCCGGCCTTACCCCTCATCGTATTACGTCGTTCTTGATTCCCCAATTGCCCCACTGTCGCACGACATTTCACATTAACCAACCGAACCTCCCCAGAGGGAAGCTTAATCGTTGCATACCGATTATTCTTAGCCATTACGACCCCGAAAGCGCCCGCCGATCTAGCTAACTGACCGCCACGGCCAATAGACAATTCAATATTATGCACTTCGGTACCGGGAGGAATCTTTCCTAAAGGAAGGGTATTTCCAATTTTAATATCTGCCTTTGGGCCCGATACAATCACCGAACCTACCGTCAACCCCTTCGGGGCGACTACATATCGTTTCTCGCCATCTCTATATTGAACAAGCGAAATAAATGCGGAGCGATTAGGATCGTATTCGACAGACTTAACCACGCCTTCTACGCCATCTTTAAATCTCTTAAAATCCACCAATCGGTACCGTCTCGCATTACCGCCACCACGATGCCTCACCGTAATTCGACCCAGATTATTCCTACCGGCCTTTCTTCTCCTAGGCGCCAACAGAGACTTTTCGGGCGACCGGGAAGTCACTTCATCAAAATCCGAAACAAGTCGATGCCGTTGTCCAGGCGAAGTAGCATTAAAAATTTTTACAGCCATTTTCTTCTAGTCCTCATCACAACAATTTTTTTATCTGCTCAATTACCTGACCCTTTTCAAGGGTAACAATTGTTTTCTTATATCGTCCAGTAGTAGCAACAACCCTACCGCGACGCCTTTTTTTACCGGGCATCCTAGCCGTTGAAATCTTCATAATTTTTACGCCATACACTTTCTGGATCACCTGCCGGATAGCCGCCTTATCCACATCCACCGGAACCAAAAACGTATACTTATCCTTTGATATCTGCTTTGCTGTTTTTTCTGAAATTCTTGGCAACAAATTCACAAAACTCATCTCATATACCTCGCTTCAACCAATGGCAACAACTCTTTTGAAATAAAAATATGACCGCTGTTCAACAAATCCAAAACCGGAATCTTATTAACATCCACTACCACGCCATTCGAAAGATTTCTAAATGCTCTTCCAACGACCGAGTCCCCAGATCCGCAAATACACATCACCTTGGCAGTCGACGATTTACAAACCTTCTTAACAAGTTTCGCCACATCCTTCGACTTCACATTCTTTTCGGAACCCGCCTCAAGAACGTTTATGACTCCGCTTTTCTCCAAAAACACTTTTCGGAAGACATCACCAACCAACTTTCGGTTAAGCCTAATTGAATAATCTCTATTATGAGGCCCAAACACAACCGCTCCGCCTCGTCTCAACGGAGTTCGATTACTACCCCGTCTGGCCCTTCCGGTTCCCTTTTGCTTGTAAGGCTTTGCCCCGCCACCGCTAATTTCAGATCTGTTTTTAGTTGACGCCGTCCCCTGCCGATTGGCAGCCCGCTGAAACTTATCTACCAAATAAAGCGAATGCTCAAAGTTTTTAATGCCAACCTTTCCGCCAGCAAGACCCACTTTACCCACAGACTCACCCATTAAATTCAAAACAACCAAATCCATATTTTTTCCCTAATTAAAAATCTCGAGTAAATTGTCCCGCTTCCCGGGTACTGCGCCTTCAATAAAAACGAGGCGTTTTTCTTTATCAAAATCCACAACACGCAAATTTCTGATCGTTCGAAACTTAGAGCCTAAATGCCCAGGCCTTCTGCTACCCTTAGGAACATTCCCTGGATCCGTACCCGCACCATTGGAGCCCGGAATACGGTGACTCTTCGATCCATGCGTCATCGGCCCACGCTTCTTATGATGCCGCTTTACCGACCCCGCAAAACCCTTACCAATCGTTTTACCCCGAACATTTACAATCTCACCCTTACCAAAAACATCTGCACCCAATATATCCAAAACAGCCAAGGCACTGTCATTCACTCTAAATTCTTTAATATATTTTTTCGGACCAACACCGAGTTTCTCAAAAAAACCAGCTCTCACTTTATTACACTTTTCTTTATTCAAGTCTTCAAATCCGATAACAATCGACTCGTACCCGTCTTTCGCTTTTTCTTTTTTTGCAACTAACTGACCCTCATACGATTCAACCACGGTAATTGGAATCACTTTACCGTCCTCATCCACGATCTGGGTCATCCCTATTTTTTTTCCAACAAAATACTTTCCCATTGTTATCCCTTAATTCAATTTAATTTCTATATTAACTCCCGCCGGTAAATCCAGTTGCATTAACGCATCAACCGTCGACGCGGGCGGATCAACAATATCAATTAACCGTTTATGAACTCGAATTTCATAGTGCTCCCCACCTCGTTTATCAATATGAGGAGATTTCAAAATACACCATACTTTTTTCTCAGTCGGCAACGGAATAGGACCTAAAACCTTGGCCCCTGATCGCTCTGCCGTTGTAACAATTTTCTCGGCAGATTGGTCAATGACCCGATAATCGAACGCTTTTAACTTGATTCTGATTTTCTGTTGCGAAGAATTTTTTGCGCTCATTTAGTTCACTCTATAATCTTCGTAACAACACCAGCACCAACTGTTCGGCCACCTTCACGGATGGCAAACCGCATTCCTTGCTCGCAGGCCACCGGAACAATCAACTCGACCTGCAAGTTAATATTATCCCCGGGCATGACCATCTCAACCTTTTCAGGCAAGGTAATAGATCCGGTTACGTCTGTCGTTCTAATATAAAATTGAGGACGGTACCCTTTAAAGAACGGAGTATGACGACCGCCTTCTTCTTTTTTCAAAACGTAGACTTCAGCATCAAATTTTTTATGCGGCTTTATAGTACCTGGCTTTGCCAAGACCATGCCTCGATCTAAGTCTTCCTTCTCAACACCGCGCAACAAAGCGCCCATATTATCGCCAGCTTGACCTTGATCCAATTCCTTACGGAACATTTCCAAACCGGTAATAATCGTTTTCTTAGTACCTTCACGCATACCTACCAACTCAACCTCATCACCAACCTTAACCGTTCCTCGTTCTACCCGACCTGTACCCACGGTACCACGACCAGTAATACTAAAAACGTCTTCGATCGGCATCAAGAACGGCTTGTCCACCTCGCGCTGAGGAAGAGGAATATAACTATCTACCGCATCCATCAATTCCCAAATACATTTTGCATCAGCGCCTTCACGAGAAAGATCGGAAGCCTGCAACGCCTTTAACGCAGATCCTCTAATAAAGGGAATCTTATCGCCAGGGAATTCATACTTATTGAGCAATTCGCGCAACTCCATCTCGACAAGCTCAATAAGCTCCGGATCATCTACCATATCCACTTTATTCAAGAAAACTACCATCGACGGAACGTTTACCTGACGCGCCAACAGAATATGCTCTCTTGTTTGAGGCATCGGACCATCAGCGGCACTTACAACCAAAATCGCGCCGTCCATTTGGGCAGCACCAGTAATCATGTTCTTTACATAATCCGCGTGACCCGGACAATCAACGTGCGCATAGTGACGTTTTTCCGTCTGATATTCCACGTGAGCTGTTGAAATTGTAATTCCGCGTTCTTTTTCTTCAGGTGATGAATCGATTTGATCATACGCCTTAAACTCGGACCAACCCTTGGCGGCCAACACGCGAGTAATTGCCGCAGTTAACGTAGTTTTACCATGATCAACGTGTCCAATTGTTCCAACGTTGACGTGCGGTTTCGAACGGTCAAATTTTTCTTTAGCCATTTTATGCTCCTTTTTGCTTATCGGCTACCAATGTTTCGTAGATTTGTTTAGGGACTTCACTATATCGAAAAAACTGCATGGTGTAAATACCTCGACCCTGCGTAAGTGATCTCAAATTCGTTGCATATCCAAACATATCTGAGAGGGGTACAACGGCAGAAATAATTTGAATATTATTTTTACCGGCCTCAATCTTTTCGATCTTTCCGCGACGACTGTTCAGATCGGAAATAATATCACCCATATGATGTTCCGGAACTTCCACTTCTACCGCCATGGTCGGCTCCAAAATCTGAGGACCTGCTTTAAGCATCGCATCTTTTACAGCATACGACCCTGCAATCTGAAACGCGATATCAGACGAATCAACCTGGTGAAAAGAACCATCCAACAACGTCACCTTGATATCCACAACGGGATACCCGGCAATGATACCGCCGGCAAACGCCTCTTTAACGCCTTTTTCAACCGACGGAATAAACTCTTTAGGAATTCGACCGCCGACCACTTTGTTGGAAAATTCAAAACCGGCGCCACGTTCGCGGGGATCAATCTCGATAACAACGTGACCATATTGACCGCGACCACCCGTTTGGCGAATAAATTTACCTTCAGCACCGGCATTCTTACTAATGGTTTCACGATAGGCAACTTGCGGACGGCCAATATTAGCCTGAACGGAAAACTCGCGAAGCAAACGATCGGTAATAATTTCCAAATGAAGCTCGCCCATACCGGAAATAATCGTTTGACCGGTTTCCGGATCGGTTCGATAACTGAAGGTAGGATCTTCATCCGCTAATTTTTCCAGCGACGTGACCAATTTATCCTGATCCGGTTTCGTCTTAGGCTCGATCGCAACGAAAATAACAGGCTCCGGAAACTCGATACGCTCTAAAACAATAGGCTTGCCTTCTTCACACAACGTATCGCCGGTTTTGGTATATTTAAGTCCAATGACGCCGACAATATCTCCGGCTCCTGCATGATCAAGCTCGGTACGAGAATTGGCGTGCATTTGAAGTACCCGGCCAATCCGTTCCCGCTTGTCTTTTGACGAATTGTAGACATAGGTTCCGGGCTTAAGTTCACCGGAATATAGCCTTAAATAAGTAAGCTTGCCCACAAACGGATCGGTCTGAACCTTAAATGCAAATGCGGAAAATGGCTCTTGCAAATCCGTTTTTCTAGTTTCCTCGTTACCCGACTTCGGATTAAGTCCGGAAACCGATTCAACATCCTTAGGAGATGGCAAATAGGCGGATACGCCGTCGAGCAATTGTTGAACACCCTTGTTTTTAAACGCAGAGCCAACAAACACGGGAACAATTCGTCCCGTTATCGTCAGTTTTCTGATTCCATCTTTGACTTCATCTAATGATAAAGTTCCGGATTCCAGATACTTTTCCAAATATTTATCGGTCGCTTCAGCGGCAATCTCAACCAACTTTTCACGTAACTCCTTGGCCTTTTCTTTGCGTTCCGGCTGAATATCCAGAACATCGTATTTTTCGCCCTTATCATCGCCAAAGTGAATTTCTTTTTCTTCAATAAGGTCAATCAGGCCTTTGAAGTTTGCTTCGCTTCCAATGGGATAATTAACAATGACCGGATTGGCATGGAGATTATCGCGAATCATGTGTACAACGCGATCGAAATCAGCGCCTACCCGATCCATCTTATTCACAAACGCTATTCTGGGAACGTGATACTTGTTGGCCTGGCGCCAAACGGTTTCGGACTGCGGTTGAACACCTGCGACACCACAAAATACGGCAATCGCTCCATCCAAAACGCGCAACGATCGTTCAACTTCAACAGTGAAGTCAACGTGGCCGGGAGTATCGATAATATTGATACAATTGTCTTTCCAATAACAGGTCGTCGCAGCCGAGGTAATCGTGATGCCCCGTTCCTGCTCCTGCACCATCCAGTCCATAATCGCGGTTCCATTATGAACTTCACCTATCTTATGAGACTTGCCGGTATAGTATAAGATTCTTTCAGTTAAGGTAGTTTTGCCCGCATCAATATGCGCGGCAATACCAATATTACGAACTTTCTCAAGCGGGATTTTCTTTTCCATCGTCTTACCACCTAAAATGGGCAAAAGCCTTATTAGCTTCAGCCATCTTATGCGTATCCTCTCTTTTCTTAATCGCAGTCCCTACCTTGTTAAACGCATCGACCAACTCCGAAGACAGTTTTTCAACCATCGTCTTTCCTGATCGTGTGCGAGAGCTTTGGATAATCCAACGCATCGCTAAAGAAATTCCGCGTTCGCGCTTCACTTCGACGGGAACCTGGTAGGTCGATCCGCCCACTCGGCGAGACCGAACTTCCATAAAAGGAACCACATTCTTTAACGCTTTTTCAAAAGCGTCCGATGCAGGCTCTTTCACCTTTTCAGCCAAGACATCGAGAGACTGATAAACAATCACTTCAGCCAAACTCTTTTTTCCGCCGATCATTATCTTATTGATAAACTTTGCAAGGTTCACGTTACCAAACTTTATATCAGGACTCAAAACACGTTGTACCGCTCTTTTTTTTCTGGACATTATTTACCCTTCTTTTCCTTCTTCGCGCCATAAAGGGAACGTGACTGCTTACG